>CAZGPW010000245.1:0-5803 GCA_964527535.1 uncultured Bacteroidales bacterium | reverse complement strand
ACAAAAACAATAAAAATTACAGGCATTATCATATTATTTTTTTTAATACAAAGCCTTACAGCCCAAAACACAGAGCAAATGCGAAAATGGGCGTTCAATAGTGTAAATCTACACATTTTGTAAAAAAAAAACAATAATTGTTTGTTTGTATTAAAATAATGTTTATATTTGGTGTGTAAACATTGCACAAAATCCAAGCTTGAGGCATTCCAATGCGTGTAGATAGGATAGTAAACATGGTGAAATAGACGAATGCTACTTGATTTTTTGATTTGCTATGAACTTGTGAAAAAAAAAACATATAATATGAAAACCCCTAAACTCCTCCCCATTATCTTCATTTTGCTCCTTGGAAAAACAAGCGCCTACGCCCAACCAGAAAGCTTTTATCATGAGTATTCAATTTATTTCAACGATAGCGTAACATTAGCATTTCAACAAAATTCATTTCAAATCAGTGACAGCACATATCTTTCATCTGGCAACTATGGACCAGGATTTTACGGGCTTGCAGGCCGCGTTATCTGGGACTCCGCTGGTAATGTGTTGGATGCCAAATACCTCAATGTGGATGAATCATTTCACTTAAATGGATTAACACGCATAGATTCGAATCGGTTTTTACTTTATGGGTCATTTGATTTATACCATGACAGTACAGGTAACTTAATAGATAATCCCCCCGTCTTTGTTTGTTTTAATCAAGCAGGTGATGTGTTGTGGCAAAATCGCTATGGTGAGTATGCCCCCGGTTTTCCCGATATTGAAGAACCGTATTACGATTATGCTGAGGGATTTAGTGATGTTTTGATAGACAGTGTTAATGAACGATTGTATGCTATTGGTGTTTCTAATTCCTTTAATGCAGAACATGTATATAAGCCCTATGTTGTATGTACAGATTACTATGGAGACACAATCTGGACATGGGTTATGGAAAATAATGAAGGACAAGGGACAGGGGAATTAACAGGAGGAATAATAAATAATGATGGTGATTTGATATTAATAGGCCAATTGAGTGACATAAATGGTACCCGCGTTACTTATACCCGGGGATTAATCTTGAAAATATCAAGCGATGGTATTATGCAATGGTACAGGCTTTGGGGTGAGTATGAATATTTTCTTGGACCTAAATCTTTTGACATTATACAAACAAATACAGATAAATATGTCATAGCAGCCACATATTTTCAATGTGATACATGTATAGATAATGTTGGAGTACTCTTAGAAGTTGATGATACCGGAACAATACTGAATCAGAAGTACATAACAAGGGGAGAATATGAAATTATAAAGATTTATAAATTATTCAAAAGAAATTATGGTTTTGATGTAATCGGTAGTTTCAGAATAACAGAAAATGACTCAATTGTCAATGATAATTTTTTCATAAACAAATACACAAATAATTTAAACATTATAAGTGAAACTAATTATGGAAATGCAGGTGATTCATTTGGAATCAGAGGTATAAGCAAAACGTATGACGGGGGATATCTTTTCACAGGCTATGGAGGTGAACAAAATAACATTGTAATGAAAGCTGACAGCTTATTGAATTTGCCTGTATCTGACGGATGGAATTATATTGATATTAATTATGCAGATACAAAAATAAGCTATTATCCCAATCCTGTCAGCAATACTTTATTCATAAAATCATCACCTGAAATGCTTATCAAAGACTTGAAATTGTGTGATATGTATGGAAGAATAGTATTACAAAAACACGCGAATAAATGCAACCTGCAAGTTAATGTAAGTAATATTGAATCAGGCATATATGTTCTGAGAATAAACAATGCATATTCAGGTAAAATAATTATAAAATAATAAGAGAGATATGATTTTAAAAACCATGCGATTGAAACTGATTTATTTACCTGTCATTGCATCAACTCTACGCATAAAACGGTCTTATGTAAAGATGTAGCAGTGGCAGGCAGACCGAAAACTAAAAAACTTCGGGAGCTAACCGATATGACAATTCCAAATATCGACGGTCAGCCTTCCCGAAGCCATTACTAATTTTTAAAAATACAATAAATCATGTTACAAAAAAATAAATTTTTGATTTGGATTAGTTTGATAATTCTTACGTTTAGTGCAAATGCACAAACTACAGAGCAAATGCGCAAATGGGCATTTAATGGTGTAGAAGTTGATTTTACGGGAGCAACAGTAAGTACGCAAACCATATCCTCTCCGGTTTCAGGAGCAGATGGTGCCTATGCATCGTATTACGATGAAAACGACCAACTTGTTGTAAGAGTGGTTGACAATACGGTATATGATGAAGATAATAACATCGTGGGACCATTATTTGATGATCCTGAGGGTGACGATTTGCTTACTGACCAAATTATTATTGCACCCCAGGAACAATATAACAGTTGCTCTTTTGATATTTTCTATGCTGTATCTGTTGATAACAGAGACCATATAGAATTGCGTCGTGCAATTTACAATAAAGGAACAAATCAAATAAGCGAAACACAGCTTATTCATGAATGGCATTCGTCTTATACTAAGGCATCCATAACAGTTTCTGACTTTATCGGATCTACAAATGAACGGAGGTTGTATATGACTTTAACAACAGGTAATGGCTCAAAATTAGCAGACACCACTAAAATTGCTTTATTTAAGGGCCCTGGTTGGAGAAATACGCCTGTAGATGTAATTTACCATGCAGCAAGTACCATTGGGGAACTGGAATTGTCTTCAGACCTTTCAGTTTTAGTTTACACAAAACCTTTTGCACATGCATACAATCACGGTCAATTGATGTTAATCAAACTAGATGCGAATGGGTATTTTGAAGGGCCTGAACCATATATCCATTATGACATTGATCCTACTTTCTCTAAGCATTTTGCAGGCCTGGAATTATCAGATGATAACAATTATGCGTATGTAAACAGCATGGGAGACCGTACTTATCGTATTGATGTTTCGGATTTAAATAACATTCAAAATGCTGGTGATTTTCAATTTAACACAGGTGATGAAGATTACTCATACTCCCAAATTGAGCGTGCGCATACTGGTGACTTTTATATGGTAAAACCGAATGGTGATTTGGGATATTTTGACGCTAATTATTTTAATAGTGGTATGCAATTTGAAGATAACATCGGTTCATCAGCCGTAATAAACAATGCAATGCATTCCAATGACCCTGTATCATCACTTGCATTTGATTTTTATGTTATCCCCGATCAAATGGATGGGTGTGAATATGATTATATTACCGGAAATGATGTTGTTTGTTGTTATGAGTCTTTCGATCCAACCCCACCAAATAGTGGTATGAATGGTGTAACAATTGATGAAAGTGGCTCAGGCCGTGATATTATCATTGAAAGTGGTTATAGTGTAACCTGGACAGCAACAAGCAATTCATTTGGGAATGTTGAGGAAGCCTACATGGGCAATGGAAACATTATAATTGAAGAGGGAGCATCCCTTACAATAGAAGATATGACCATCCATTTCCGTGAGGACTATGGGATGTACCTGTATAGCAATTATCCAAAAATAGGTTCTCGTCTTGAAATTAACAACACAAAATTAACTGCACATGATGTTTGTGAAGATAATATTCTTTGGAAAGGAGTTGTGTTGGACGGAGATTTGGTTTCTTCTCAAATTCCAACATCAACAACATCTCAACCTTATTTGTACATGGGAAGTTCAACAATTGAATTTGCTGAACTAGGCGTCCATGCTGCTGAAGGAGGGTTGTTGAAAGCTTATAATAGTGAGTTTATAAACAATAAAGTTGGAGTAACAATAAATAATCATGACCCTCAGTATAGTTTGTTAAAAAATTGCGTTTTTGAATGGGATAATGGTATCTATGATACTGGTTCAATTTACGCCATCGCACAACTATATTTATGGGATGCCAGCGGTGTAACAGTAAAAGGTTGTGATTTCTTAAATAATGCTGATGATGATATTTCGATTTCTTATCGTGGAATAGGTATCCTTGCAGATTATTTTACTGATTTTAATGTTTCAGGAAGATGTACTGATCCTTTTTGTTCAAATTATGACCGTAATACTTTTAGTAAATTAAAATACGGTATAATATCAAATGGAGGAAATGATGTTCTAATTGACAGATGTGATTTTATTGATAATTATGGTTCTGCAAGAATAATTGCAAGTGAATCCCTTCAATTTACAAGAAATAATCTAAATGTATATGATTATGATGAAGAACCTTCTTTGGATTATGAATCATTTGGTCTGTACCTCGAAGGATGCACCGGATACCAAGTTGAGGAAAATGATTTTCATGATGGTTTATTGGGCATTGTTGTGTATAACAGTGGTCAGTACACTAATGAAATATATTTAAACGATTTTTACAATTTAAATGGAAATGGTGTTGCAACCGGTGCAATTGGTATAGGCATAAACAGTGGAACACGTAGCCCAAGTGGATTGCATTTTAATTGTAATGATTTCAATCAAACGGATTACGCTATAGCAGTAACAGGTGGACATTTAGTTACAGCGGATGATGGTTTTATTTATGTCTCATCTTCTTCTATTTCAAGTGTACAAGGTAGAAGTTTAATTACGGGAACTTACACATCTGCTGATAATACATTCTGGCTACATGGCATGTCTGATCAAAATGATTTTTATGTTGATGAAAATATTTCCTTGTATGATCAATACCGTTACAATGGGGCTTATGATAATTTAACAGACAGAGATGCCAATATAAATAGTTTTGATAATAATTTGGTATCAAAACATTATTACGGCACATTTTCAACAAGAGAAAATGAATGCCCTTCAAATCTTGATGGTGGTGGCGGTGTTATCCCTATACCACTTATGGTACAAAATTTAAATGAAAAAGAAGAAGAAATATTTACTTTAGAACAAGAATATAGTGATTTAACTTCAGGTGTTAATGTAAATGAACTAACTCATCTATCTAATATTTCTACCTCTAATAATACACAAGGAGTACATAATGCACTTATATCTGCTTCTCCCTATTTAACTGATACGATATTGAATACTTATTTGATGAATGAAAATGCGAATGAGATATCACGTGCAAATGTAATGCTTGCAAATTCTCCGCTACCATCAAATGTTCAGGAAAACATTGATAAATCAAATCTTAGTACGGATATTAAGCATTATATAATGGCACATCAGGTAGGTGTTAATGTTTTAGAAAAAATTGAAACAGATATTCAATCAGCTAAAGCATCAAAACAATTTATCACAGACAGATTACATCTAAAATATATGCATTCGGATTCTACTGTATTAATTCAAGAGTGGGAAAATATGCTTGAGACAAAAAATGATATTCATAGTAAAGAAAAACTGTTGAATGTTTATTTCTCTAAAGGTGAATTTGATGCTGCTGAAAACCTTCTCGCCAATCTTGAAACAGAATTGTCATTTAGTAACAATTCTGAAAAATTGCGTCAGATAAAAGTTAAGCAAATCGAATTGAGCATGCGTCAAAATGGTTCTGATCATGACCTTAATCAATCTGATTTAAATTACCTTTATACAATTGCCGATGATTATAACACCAAGGCAGGTGGTCAAGCACGTTCATTATTAATGGCAGCAGGGGTTGAAGAATATGATCCTGTTATTATCTTGCCAAATCCCAACAATCAAAAATCCGCTATGGCAGGCAATGCACCTGAACAGGAAGACTTGTCACGGGATGAGGATATTGAACTTTCTACACGTTTCAATATTTACCCCAATCCAGCCACCGATATCCTTTCTGTTGAATTTA
>CAZGPW010000244.1:0-2356 GCA_964527535.1 uncultured Bacteroidales bacterium | reverse complement strand
TGATAACAGCGCCTGACCCACGTATGGCTTCCGTGATCAAAAATGATGGTGACTCTTTTGGATTATAAAAAGCAGTGGGATGAAATTGCACAAATTCCATGTTTGCGATCCTGCCTTTGGCACGATAAGTCATAGCAATTCCATCACCGGTAATAACCGGAGGGTTGGTTGTTGACTGGTAAACATTTCCGCAACCACCTGTGGCCAGCATGGTGATTTTTGCCAGCATGGTATAAATTTTCTTGTTGTGTTTGTCGAAAACATAAGCGCCGTAACATTCGGTATCAGTGTGCTTTCTTTTCACAAGTTTTCCCAGGTGGTGCTGGGTGATCAGATCAATGGCAAAATGGTTTTCATACACTGAAACGTTGGGATGTGCTTTCACCTGTTTGACCAGTGTCTTTTGTATTTCATACCCTGTGTTGTCCTTTTGATGTAAAACGCGTTTTTCGGAATGTCCTCCTTCCTTGTGAAGCTTGTATTTGCCGGTTTTGGATTTATCAAACTGGGTTCCCCATTTGATGAGATTGCCAATTTGTTGAGGGCCCTCTTTTATTACCATCTCAACAATTTTTTTATTGTTGAGGTATTGTCCGGCATCAAGGGTGTCGCGTGTGTGTTTTTCAAAACTGTCAGGTTTATAAGTAACGGCAGCAACTCCACCTTGTGCGTAAGCAGTAGATGTGTTGTCAATATCAGATTTGGTAACAATGCACACTGAACTTTTATGAGCTACTTTCAAAGCTAATGTTAGCCCTGCAATGCCCGATCCGATAATTAAAATATCTACTTTTTTTTCCATCTCGAAATCTAATCCTGTTCTCAGCTAATAAAAATAAATTCAAATATAAATATAAATTTCACGAAAAAAATTAAACTTTGCAGAACAATTGTTTGTTAACATTATTTAAAGGATAATATATTATGGGAAAAGAAAACAAAAACCTGATCACACTGGCATTATTCAGATATGCTTACAGGGCAAATCTACTGCAATCCATTTTGAATGAAGCAGGTATTGAATCTGTGGTTACGACTTCCTCCATGTTCAAACAAATTGACTCTGTAAAATTGCAAATAAATCAGGAAGACTTTGATGATGCCCGTCGTGTTTTACAGGAAAACCGGGATGAATTCGGGAAAGAAGAAATGGAAGAATTGTAACTCTCTCATATAACGCTTTATAAATTTGCGATTATGTTATTTGAGAACCATGATTTATTCGTATAGGGTTTAAATGAAATCCTAACACCTTCTTTTATTCTTTCAGGGGCGTGTACACACAAATCAATAATCACAACAATTGCTTGAGTTCGGCAAGGCGTTTTTGTTTTTCAGGCTCACGGGTTTTTCTTGCCGTAGCTGTAAAAAAGCGGTGTTTTTCCATGAATTTCATTTGCATTTTATTCCATTGTTCAATGGTGCCGATTTTATTTCGTTCAAACAATTCACGGAAAAGGTTTTGTGACATGGGAATGAAATCTGGCCGGCCAAGGTAATCCAGGTCTGCATCACAGATTATCTCTTCCAGGTGGTTTTTGGGTTTTGGTGGCATTTTGGTGGCCATGATAAGTTCACATATTTGATCGATTTGATTTTTGTTGTATTGATAGGTTGGGAGGGTTTTTTGCGTTAACTCAACAGCCTTTTCTTCGTGGTGGTCATAGCTGACAAGGTAACCGGAATCATGCATGAGTGCTGCTGTTTTCAGTAAAAGCATTTCTTCATCAGAAACCCCTTCATTGCGGGCTAACATTTCTGTCTGGTAATACACATTAACAGTATGTTTCAGGTTGTGGTAATAAAGGTTTTTGGGCAGGTTTTTTTCAAGCTTTTCAAAAATATCATTCTGAAGATCCTGAAGCCTAACCAACTGTGTTTTAACAATAAAATCATGATTGGGCATCAATTTTTTATTGTCTTTGGAAAGTTTTGGTAAAATACCTTTAACAAAGTACATATCCATATCTCCTTTGTTTTTAAAGGCGGTTCTTCCTCTATACATGCATTCAAAGAAATCCTTAACATGTGAATAAGTGGTTGATGATATGTTAACCTGGTAAATTTCTCCATGGGTCTCCATTCTGCTGGCGATGTTTACAGTATCACCCCAAATATCATATGCAAGTTTTTGTGTCCCAACGACACCTGAAATAACAGGGCCGGTGTGGATGCCAATGCGAATTTGAAAAAAAGCTTCATCTTTTGACGAAAATTGTTTTACAACATGTTGCATTTCAAGGCCTGCAAGAACAACTTCAATAGGATTGGTGCTGTTCTGATAAGGAATGCCACCGGCACACATATATGCATCACCAATGGTTTTTATTTTTTCAATGTCAAATTTTTCAATGAT
>CAZGPW010000243.1:0-5118 GCA_964527535.1 uncultured Bacteroidales bacterium | reverse complement strand
TTTTCTAAAGAGTTATTTTCGCCACAAAATCACAAAAACACAAAATCCCACGAAATTTCTACGGGTTGTTAATCTGTGTTTTGTGGGATTTAGAGCTTTGGTGCTTTGGTGGCATTTTTTTTATTTTTTAGAATGTACTCATCATTTAATGGATTAAAGAAAATTAAAACGAATAATTAAAATCACATAAATTTTTACCTTTAGATATTACCGGTTTTCCACTAAGTTTGCAGTAGAACCTATTTTTTAAGTGGCGAAAATTTTGTATTTTTACCTTAAATCTGAAATAAAATTACAGGGTATGATAAAATATTATCTTTTTTTCGTGTTGATATTTGTGGCTGTCGGTGTAACAGCGCAAGAAAATAATCAAGTAATGTTTGATACAGCAGCCAATCAAAATATCCTGATTGGCAATTGCGATTGGGATGCGTTTCAGCAGGATGATTTTTCTGATTGGTTTAACGAAGGGTACAACGCCTATCATCCCGATGATAAACTCATGCAGCAATTAGCCCGGTCGTTGAAAGGCAGGGAATTGTCTTTTAAGGTGTACCAGGGAAGCTGGTGTCCTGACAGCCGGCGTGAATTGCCTCGTTTAAAAAAAATAACGGACGGCCTGAAATCTGATGTTTATACGGAAATCATTTCTTTGAACCGGGCAAAACGCCTTAATAATAACGCACTCCCGGAGGATGACATTGAATTTGTCCCCACCATTGTGATATACCTTGATGGTGTTGAAGTGGGGCGTGTTGTTGAACAACCCGATTATTCGCTTGAGGCAGATATTGTAAACTATTTGCGGGAAAAAGAATAATGCCAAAAAATCCTGTTTTGTTGCAACAAAAATTTGCCTGTTTAAAATCAAAACTCCTGACCCGGTTTTGATAATCAGCAAGTTAAAATGATATGTGAGTAAAAAGTAAATAATATTGTCGTAAAATTAGTTGGCAGTTGGCAAAAATGCAGTTGGCAATTTAAACCCATCATTATGAATGATATATACACCTTGCCAACTGCCAATTGCCTTTTGCCAACTAACAAAATGTACGTAATTATTGCAACACTTTAATTCCCGCTAAGTCAGCATATCTGAAAACACCTCATGTTGCATGCATTCCGGATAATGTTTACGGCATGTCCTGATATTATCGGGATTATTACTATTTTTGAAAAAATACTGATGACATTATGGCAAAAAAAATATTTCTGCTTGATGCATATGCTTTGATTTTCCGCAGTTATTATGCATTTATACGCAATCCCCGGGTTAATTCCAAAGGGCTGAATACTTCTGCTATTTTTGGTTTTGTGAATACACTGGAAGAAGTGTTGAGAACTGAAGATTTTTCACATATTGCCGTTGCATTTGACCCCCCCGGCCCGACATTCAGAAATGACATGTATCCCGATTATAAAATCCAGAGGGAAGCCACGCCGGAGGACATAAAAAAGGCTGTGCCGTATATCAAGAAAATTCTGGATGCTTATAATATCAATGTAATTGAAAAAGAAGGATACGAGGCCGATGATGTCATTGGAACCATGTCAAAAATAGCCGCCAAAGAAGGTTTTGATGTGTATATGATGACTTCTGACAAGGACTATATGCAACTTGTGGATGAAAAAGTTTTCATGTACAAACCACGCCGCTCAGGCCAAAAGGCAAACATGGTTATGAAAGTACCTGATGTATTAAAACATTTCAGCATTGAATCTACAGATCAGGTTATTGATATTCTTGCCTTGTGGGGTGACAGTTCCGATAATGTCCCCGGCGCACCGGGTGTAGGAGAAAAAACTTCCAAAAAGCTGATATCGGAATTCGGTTCAGTAGAAAACCTGCTGGAAAATACTGACAAGCTGAAAGGCAAGCAAAAAGAAAAAATAGAGGAAAATAAAGATCAGATACTGCTCTCAAAAAAACTGGTTACCATTGACCGCAATGTGCCGATGGATATTGACCCGGAATCATTGAAATTCAAAAAACCCGATAAAGACAAGTTAAAACCCCTGTTTGATGAACTGGAATTCAATACCCTCTCACAACGCTTGTTTGGTGAACCTGCAAAACCGCCTCCTGCCCAGGGAACATTGTTTGATAATGACAGCAACAAAGAAGATACAGATCAAAAGCCAGACTCAGGCAAAAAAAACATCAAAACAGAAAACCCTGAATACATCCTGGCTGACACAGCTTACTTGCGAAAAGAACTCATCAAATATCTGCAAGGTTTTGATGCTTTTGCTTTTGATACGGAAACCACAGGCGTGAATCCCCATAAAGCCAAACTTTCCGGCATGTCGTTTTCTGCTGAAAAAAGCAAGGCATATTATGTGATGATGCCGGAGGATGAAGATGAGAAAAAGGAAGTGATTTCTGAATTCAGGAATGTCCTTGAAGATACCGGGAAGATGAAAATCGGACAAAACATCAAATACGATATCCTCGTGATGAGGTACCACGGTATCAATGTAAAAGGAAAGTTGTTCGATACCATGATTGCCCATTATCTGCTGCATCCCGAACTCAGGCACAATATGGATTATATGGCCGATACAATACTGGATTATCAGCCCATCTCACTGGAAAGCCTGATTGGAAAAAAGGGGAAAAAGCAGAAGAAAATCACCGATATTCCGGTAGAAAAAGTAAAGGATTACGCTGCTGAAGACGCTGATGTTACCTTGCAACTGAAAGAAGCACTGGAACCTCAGTTGAAAAAGGAGAAACTCGATACGTTGTTTTATGATGTGGAAATGCCGCTGGTTTATGTACTTTCAGATATGGAATTTGTGGGCGTGCATCTGGATAAAAAACAACTTGAAAAGCTGACATACAAACTCAAAAACACCTTAGATGCAATAGAACAAGAGATATATGATATGGCGGGGATTGAATTTAACATCAATTCCCCAAAACAACTGGGTGAAGTGCTTTTTGACAGATTGAAAATCACAGATAAACCGCCAAAAACAAAAACCAAACAATATTCAACATCCGAAGAAACCCTGCAAAAATTGAGCGATAAGCATCCTGTGATTGAGAAAATACTTGAATACCGCTCAGTAAAAAAACTGTTGTCCACCTATGTAGAAGCTTTGCCTAAACTAATTAATGAGAAAACAGGCAGGATACACACGTCATTTAATCAAACAGTGGCAGCCACCGGCAGGCTCAGCTCCAACAATCCCAACCTGCAAAATATTCCCATCCGCGAAGAACGGGGCAGGGAAATCCGCAAGGCATTTTCAGCCACCAGTGATGATTACCTGTTTTTATCAGCGGATTATTCACAGATTGAGCTCCGTTTGATGGCTCACATGAGTGGGGACAAACACATGAAAACAGCCTTTAGGGAAAACGAAGATGTGCATGCTGCTACCGCTGCCAAAATCTTTAAGAAAGATGTCAGTGATGTTTCCGGGGATGAACGTTCCAAAGCAAAAACGGCTAATTTTGGTATCATGTATGGTATTTCGGCTTTTGGTTTGTCTCAGCGTTTGAATATCCCGCGCACAGAAGCCAAATCATTGATAGAAGAATATTTTGAAAATTTCCCTGCGGTGAAAAAATTTATGAACGATAGCATTGAAAAAGCAAGAAACAATGGCTATGTTGAGACCCTTATGGGAAGAAAACGCTATTTGCCGGACATTAATTCACGCAATGCAACGGTTAGGGGCATGGCAGAACGCAATGCCATCAACGCCCCACTACAGGGTTCGGCGGCTGATATCATTAAAGTGGCCATGATAAATATTTACAACCACATCCTTGATGAGGGGCTTAAGGCGAGGATGAATCTTCAGGTGCATGATGAACTGAATTTTGAATGCCCTCTTGATGAAAAAGGCAAACTGGCTGATATTGTGAAATATGAAATGGAAAACGCTGTGCACTTGTCGGTGCCACTTACCGTTGAACTGGGAACTGGCAAAAACTGGCTTGAAGCTCATTAGGAAATAAAACAATGACTCCCATATTCCACAGAGCGGTGATTATTTTTTAGATGTGACTTTTTATGCTTGTTGATTGAAATATGAAAATGTAATTTTACAAGATGGGTGTAATTTCAAATCAAATACTGATACTTGGAATCATTGCTTTGACAGGCTATGTGGCATTTAAGCTGAAAGCCATCAACAAAGAGATCAACCAGGGGTTGGTGCGCGTTATTATGAAGATCACCCTGCCCCTTTTGCTTTTTACCACCGTTGCAAACCTTGAAACCAATGCCCAGACCCTGATAAACGGGGTGGTTATTTTTTTTGCAGGAGCCGCTTCAGTAACGGTATTATATCTGTTATCCTACTGGAGCGCATCAGTGCTTAAGCTTGATAAGCAAAACATAGCACTGCATAAAGCACATACCATGTTCGGGAACGTTGTTTTTCTTGGTTTTCCCCTGATGGATGCATTGTTTCCCGGTGGCAAAGGATTGCTCTATGCAACATTATTTCAGCTCGGGAATGATACCCTGATGTGGACGTGGGGGATTATTATGCTTAGCAAAGCAGCCGGAAAATCAACCAAACATTCATGGAAAAATTTGTTCAATCTGAATTCCCTTGCATTTGCACTGGGATTCGTGTTTTATTTTACGGGCATCAAACTGCCGAAAGTTTTCAATGAGGCACTCTCAGGTGTGGGACATACCACGATATACTTATCCATGGTGTACGTGGGGGCGGTACTTGCACAGGTGAAATTTGTTTCACTGATAAAAAACACGCGCACTTATTTGCTTAGTATCAATAAATTACTGATCGGGCCGGCCATTGTTGCTGCCCTGCTGTATGCCATGCAGTTTCTGGGGTTTTCCTGGATGGATACCGATGCCATCGTGGTGATTGTGCTGCAGGCAGGTATGCCATGTATGATCGTGATATCAGTTATTGCCAGAGAACTTGGCCTCAACGATTTTCAGGCTACCCAGAATATTTTTGTTAGTACCGTGCTGAGTTTGGGAACACTGCCTTTGTTGTATTACCTGTTGATGTTGATTTTTTAAGCTGGTTTAGCCCCTAATAAATCGGACAATTTAATTTACGATTTCAAAAGTAATAAAATTTTTTCATAATATTGCATCAGCAAGGAACGACCGACGGTGA
>CAZGPW010000242.1:0-8553 GCA_964527535.1 uncultured Bacteroidales bacterium | reverse complement strand
TATTTTTTGGTCAGGTTTTTTGCCGTTATTATATTTTCCATTATCTATTGTTCCAAAGTTTCAATAATTGCTGTTTCGTCTTTTGGCATTGCACACAACTCGCGCATACCCACACCCCTGCCTACAAAAGCCTGAAACACAAACTTATTTCCGTGTGCTAAGTATTTGTAATTAAGTGTCAGCATTTATCAACGAGTTTGATTGTTTTATGGCGAAAGATAGTGAAAATTATGCAATTTTCTGCAAGGTTTTAAAAGCATTATTTGGGAATGTTGGCCAGGCGGAACGAATTTATTTCCTGCTTCGTTTAAAATTTTCCGCCTGTTCAAAGATTTCTTTGTACACCTCATCGCGGTCAACGGGCGGGTAATTGTGTTTAGCCAGCAGAACGATCAAATCTGCTTTCAACTCTGCTTTGATGTCATCACGGTGGCTCCAGTCGGTGTATTTTGCTTTGTCATCAACCACCGTTTTAACTTCTTTCGAAAGGATAAGCAGCTTTTCCTCCGGATAGGTAAAGTCATATTTGTGTGCCAGTGACTTCAGTATATCATAAAATGCCTTTTCCTCAAAATCAATGCCCATATCCTTGAAGGATTCCTTCTCTTTTTGCAGGGCTTTAAACAAGTCCATGATTTCATTGGTAAAATCATCCAGCACCTCACTGCGGAATTTGTCAGCTTTGCGTTCGTTGTACTGTTTTACAAGTGATTCCATGCGTTTTGAGAAATCAATGGCCTTTGCCCGGTTGGTTTTGCGGAACTCATCAATGGCTTTTGCCAACAGTTTTTGCAAGAGTTTAATTTTTGTGTTGGGCAGCTTGATTTTATCAATCCTCGCCAAATAGTCTTCGCTGAACAGGTCTTCTTCGCTAACCCCGCCTTCACCAATTTTATAAATCTCTTCGATGCCTTCACTTGCCAGCGCATTCTGTATCATTTCCCGCACTTTTGCATTCATCCGGGCTGCATCCGGAGCATCGCCTTTGGTGATCTTGATCAGAATGGATCGCACAGCCAGGTAAAAGTGAACCTGATCCCGCTGTTCCTGTGTGATTTGCTCACTGCCAACGCTGATCACACAAAAAGCGTTGTATTTGAACAGCTCAGGAATGTCCCGCTTGTAACGAATTGTCAATTGCTCATAAGCGTTGTGAATGGGGCAGTTTTCTTCAATGGCAGTTTTGAACTCAAATGCCACCAAAGGCAGGCCATTGATTTACAGTATCCCATCAGGGATGCGTTTCTGATCGCCAATTATTTCCATTTGATTGACCATGCGATACATGTTCCTGCTTTTGGTTTCCAAATCAACAATGTTTGTTTTACCGCTTCGTTTTGAAGGGTAACAATGGATTTTGCCAAATTGTGTAAATCTTTATCCATTATTTGCCTTTCAGTTTTTCAATATCTTTTTCCAATTCTTTTAAACTGGCTTCTTTTTCAATGGCTTTTTGTTGTTGTTTGAATTTTTCATATTCTTCTCCTGACTTTTCCAATGCCATCTGATGGCTGATTTTACCTGCGTGTGTAAGCAATTCCCGCCCGTTCATTTTTAATATTACATCCAATCGTTCAATCCAATCTTGCATATACATTGGTGTTTGTTGCTGTGCCATGGTTTCGGCAAATGCCAAATACTGTTCTACTAACAAGCCGAGAAGTTTCATTTCATCTTCATTCAAATAGTTTTTAGCAATGCTTACATCGGTTTTTTTTATGGAAGCCACCTGCTTTTTGTCATATGAAAGCATTCCCATTAATGGTAAAGTGGCATCCACCCGCCTATAAATCAGTTCTGCTGCCGTTTGCTGACTAATTGCCCATAGCAGTTTATTTTGTACAACTTTAAAAAATTCAATGGTTTTTTCATCTTTTGGGTCATAGTCTATACTGGTGGCATAAATGTCTTTTATTTTTTGGTAAAAGAATTTCTCCGATATCCGGATTTCCCGGATACGCGACTGCAGTTCGTTGAAATAGTTCATTGAACTGCCCGACTTAAAGCGGTCATCATTGAGTGTAAAACCTTTGATGATGTACTCCTTTAATCGCTGTGTAGCCCAAATACGAAATTGCGTTCCTTGTAATGATTTTACCCGGTAGCCTACCGAGATAATAACATCTAAATTAAAGTGGTCGAGATCGCGTTCAACTTCCCGTGGTCCTTCGGTTTGAACTATCCGGAATTTCCGGACAGTTGAACTTTTATCCAATTCTCTTTCTTGAAATAAATTACCGATATGCTCGCTGACAGTGCGTTTGTCTTTCCCAAACAAAGTAGCCATTTGTGCCTGGGTGAGCCATACCGTTTCATTCTCTAAACGAACATCTATTTTGATGTTGACATCTTTATTTTTGTATATGAGGATTTTGCTGTTCATAATTTGTCTTTTATTATCGTGTTAACCTATGCATTGCGATTGTCATTTAGTGCTTTTCGCATAATGATGCGTATCCATTCGGGAGCTAAGTTAATATCGTGTTTTAAGCGGTAGGGTTCTTCACTTTCGAGTTGTTTTAGGATGATTTTGATTTCTTCATCCGTTACCTTGTCTTTCCCGATTTCTTTTAGAGCCTGAATGGCCAGACTGCTGATTTTTCCGATGGCTGCCAGGTTTTTGGGAGAGCTCTTTTTGAATTTGATGGTTCTGTTTGCCAATTTAATGGTACGGGCAGAGCCATCGGTCAGATAAACAATTTTTAGAGGGATTTGAGTAGATAAGCCCAAAACATGCATTGCTAATGCACCAGTTGGTAAAATTCGGGCTTTATCCCTCTTTGCTACAGCCTTTGCAATCTCTTCACTTGTTGGTTTTATTTCTCCAAAAACCTCATGTGTTTCAAGACGGGCATATATGCCACGTGCAACACGTGATATTTCTCCTTTTTCAACCAATCTCTCCAGTACTTTCCCAACTGATTTCGCCGAACCAAATCGGAGAAAATCATCCACAAAAAAGAGCGAACCCCTCTTGGCTTTTCTGAATTTTGTTATTATTTGATTTTCTGTGCTTGACATGCTTTAATATGATAAAATCTGTCGCAAATTTAGTAAATATTTGCGACAAAATAAATATAATTTGTTGATAAATTTTTACAATCTGCTTACCTGGCTTATTGCGCTTTTTATACCCGAAAACAAGCGAGCCCCCTCCGGCGAATATTCCCGAAAAAATTAGCTTTTCTATGTGGGCCTATGTGACCTGCTGTGGTTCAAAAATTTGGAAACATCTCAGGTTGGAACCACAATAGGCACAGTACACATAGGAATTCACATAGAATTAGCCATATAAACCTTCTGGTTAATCATTGAATGGATTAGAGAAATTCATAAAGAATAAGTAAAATTACATAAATTTTCACTTTCAGATATTCCTGATTTTCCACTAAGTTTGCAGTAGAACCAATTTATTAGATCAGAGCGCATTTTATTCGAAATAAATTTCATCTGCAAACACCCATGATTTATTGCCGGCTCCGGGATGCCAATCGGGAATGGTTCCGGGGTATTTGGCTTTTATTTTCAGGTACCTGACTTTTCTGTCGTCCGTTTTGGTTTCAAAGCCTTCCACAAACCGGCCATAGTCACTGGAATCTGTCTTGGGCTTAAGCGCAGCCAGTGAATAAAAGCGTTTTGAATTGCCTGCCACCAAAAACTCAACCTCTTCAGGCATCCATATCCAGCTTTTGATGTCCTGCAAAAACCTAATGCCTGCCACTGACAAGGTTTTCTCATTGCCCAGGTCAACCACGGCTTCAAAGTCCTGACCCTGGTATCCCTGCCATTGCCCTGTTCTGAAATCTTTTCCTCCCCGGATACCATCTATCAGTGCATAATCGCCTCCGGCCGGATATTGGGTGCTGTATTGGGCATACAAGCTAAGTGAAACATCCGGGTCTAACTTTGAAAACCTGGCCGTTACCACTCCTGATTTATTATTTTCAGAGCAGGCTATGGCTTTCATTTCACATGATTCTGACACGTAAAAATCCCCTGTAAACAGGTTGGATTCCCTGTCCGGAATGCTGCCATCGGTAGTATAAAATATGTTTATACCATTTTTCTGTGCAGATGACATACTGATTTTTACTGAGTCGAAAAACACCTGTTTTTCCGATGAAATCACAGGGCAAATCACGATAGGTTCTCCTTTGATTTCAGCATGGAAAATGGCTTCATCGCTGCTGCCGAATTCTTTATTCGGCTTTGCTCCCATGACAAAATGCAATTCCCCGCCGTTCATAATGTTTTCATGCCGAATATAAGTTTTGTTATATGCCTCATCGTTGAGTGTTGCGGATTGGATATATACATTTTCTGATGACAGATTTTCGGCGGTAATGGAGAATGTGTTGTTGTTCTCAAACTGTATGATGCAGGTGTCGAATAAAGGGCTGCCAAAATCGTAAATGCCGTTTGCAGGGTTAACGGGATAAAATCCCATGGCAGACAACACAAACCACGCTGACATTTGGCCGCAGTCCTCATTTCCAATGTAACCATCCGGCAAGGTGGTATAAAAACCATCCATGATCTGTTTTACGAGTTTTTGTGTTTTCCAGGGCTTTCCGCAATAGTTATACAAATAAGCGATGTGATGGCTGGGTTCATTTCCGTGGGCATACTGACCAATGAGGCCTGTGATATCTACCTGTTGGCGCCCCGTGGTGTTTTCCCCTGCCTTAAACAGTTTATCAAGCATCAGGTTAAGTGAATCTTTACCTCCCATAAGGCTTATCCATGTATCAATATCGTGCGGAACGTAAAAACTGTATTGCCATGCGTTTGCTTCGGTATAATTAAAGTCCACTTCGGCAGGATCAAAATCCGGCTTCCAACCGCCGTTGAAGCGTGGCTGCATGAGTTTAGTTTCCGGATTAAAATGGTTTTTATACTGCTGGGCGCGGGCAATGTACTCCCTGTACACGTCATTATTTCCTGCTTTTTTCGCCATCATGGCAATGCACCAGTCGTCATAAGCATATTCAAGGGCTTTGGATACCGATTCATGTTCATCTTCAATGCCGATATACCCTTTGTTCCTCCATGCAGGCAACCCGAGGTGCGGCAGGGTAGCGGAATGTTGCATGGCTTCAAGCGCCATATCCTCATTACCGGAGATAATATCCTTTTTATATGCATCGTATATAACGGGAACGGCATGATATCCGATCATGCAACCGGTATAATTTCCCGCCAGTTCCCAGACCGGTAATTTTCCACCTTCCTTGTAATGCTGCAACATGGTGCGGACAAAATCTTTTGTTCTTTCTGTCTGTGTGATGGTAAACAATGGATGCACAGCGCGATAAGTATCCCAAAGCGAAAAAACGGTGTATTGTGTATGCGCACCGGAGTGATGATTTTTTTTATCGGTTCCCCGGTAGTATCCATCATAATCGCTGAACACGTCAGGGCTTAAAAAGGCGTGATACAAGGCGGAATAAAACTTTACTTTATTTGATCTGTTGACGCCCCGAACAAGAATTGTACTTAATTCATCGTTCCATTGTTCTTTGGCCAATGCCAGCGCTGAATCAAAATCCAGTTTTTCAGTTTCTTTTTCAAGGTTTTCCTTCGCACTTTCAACACTGACAGCAGAAATCCCTACCTTTACATACAGGGTTTGTTCTTTTATTGTATCAAATCCTATGGCTGCCCTGACTTTTTTTCCCAACACATCATAAGTGTTGGTTTCTTCCAGATCGTCCCCTTTTACCTGGTACGACCTTATGGGGGCTGAAAACCGGGCATAAAAATAGATACACTGGTCTTTTGCCCA
Organism: uncultured Bacteroidales bacterium; assembly: GCA_964527535.1. Taxonomy (GTDB): domain Bacteria; phylum Bacteroidota; class Bacteroidia; order Bacteroidales; family ML635J-15; genus JAQIBY01. The sequence continues at coordinate 2,768 of CAZGPW010000242.1, read as the reverse complement.
TGATTTTGATCGCCGCATGCCTGCAATATCCGTGTCGTTTACTTTTTTTAAGGCGGCTTTAATCACCGGATCACGATGAACGAGGTCAATCATGATAAACATTGAATCCGGGTTGCTGTAGTGATATTTATGAAAGGCGGTTCGTTCAGTGCATGTAAATTCTGCAAACACATCCGGTTCATTGAGATGCACGGCATAATACCCCGGGGATGCTTTTTCGGATGATTTATCAAAGCTGCTTGCATAACCCATGCTGCTGCTGTCAGAAACGCCATTATGAAATACCGGCTTCCCGTTAACCGGCATGAACAAGACATCGCAGTAATCAGCAACGCCGGTTCCCGACAAGTGAGTATGAGAAAAGCCATATATTACCGTATCGGAATAATGGTATCCACTGCAACCATCCCAACCAGACAACCGTGTATCAGGGCTGATTTGTACCATACCAAAAGGAAGGCTTGCGCCGGGGTAAGTATGTCCATGGCCACCGGTTCCGATAAAGGGATCAACAAAAATACTGAGGTTTTCTGCAACTTTTTTGTGCTTAAAGGGAATAAAAACAAGCACAGCCACAATGGCTGCAATAAATATCACAGTAAAAAAAAACGGAAACGTAAGACGGTGTTTCATTAGGGTAATTTTAGCGTCAAAATTAATAAAAATTCATGGAAATAATTTTAAATGAATATCTGAAAGATTACCTGAATTACCTTATTGTTATTGGATTTTCTTACAATCATTTCTTCCATTCCTATGTGGTGCTGAGCGCTTCTCGGCGTAACTCAGCAGTATAGTAGATTGTACCGGATTTTACTTTAACAAAACGCAGGTATTCAGTGAGATAAGCTGATATTTTTTCGATTTTGTTGCTACAAATGTTTTTCTAAGTCTGTTTTTTTCATATTGAAAAGTTTTAAAACCTGTTTCTGTACCTCATTGAGTTCTGTTATTTTAATGCTTTCGACATTTCTCCCTAAATTTAATGTTACCAGTTTAATATCCTTGAGTTCCTCCAGTATGTCAGAAAATGACAGTTTACTTTTTGTCTTTTTGTTCCATGATGCCAGGAAAGGGAAAATTTTGTCTTCCATCTCTTTGACAATGGCGTAAGAGAACATGGAAAGCAAAACATGCCCTCGGGTTTGGGCTTCATTACGGTGATAGACCGGGCGCAGCTGAATATTATCGCTTTTAAAATCGCGGAATGCATGTTCAACATGTTGCAGGTTTTTGTATTGCTGCCTGACTTCTGTTTTTTCCATTTGTCCCTTTTCAACATTGGTGCACACAACATATTTCCCGGCAAGCTGTTTTGTCTGCTGGTAATTTTCTGCTTTGAAATCAATCACAAATGACTGGTTGCTTATTTCTATAATTTCATAATACTGTTTTAATCTTCGCTTGGATAATATTTTTTCGATGCGCAATTTGTAACTATCAAGCTGTTTTTCGCTAAAAGCGGTTACCAATTTTTTATTTTTATGCCCATCTTTTAATTTTCGAATATTTTCTGTGTTTTGCCTGTGGCGTTTCTCCCACGATGCTTTTACTTCTGCTATCTCATCATCGGCAATCCCGCGCATGGTTTTCAGGTAAGTCAATTCTTGCTCCTGGAGCGCTCCGTTGACTGACAGCACGTAACGTTCTCCCTGGTATTCTACTTCTGCCAGATCGTTGCTGAACAGCTTTAATTGTATGATATTGTCATCTAACAGGCTCTTTATTTCCTGGTTGGTCAAGCCTGTTATGTAACGTACCCCCTGTTTGCCTGCCTCATCCAGCTCTTCTAAATTATAGCGGATTTTCATCCCCCTGTCGCCAACGAAAATAACCTGGTTGGTATTAAATTCCGCTTTGATGCTTTTTATTTGTTCCTGCACTGTGATATGATCGTTGATATTCCCTTCAAAAACTTCAATCTTTAAGGGAAAACCTTCGCTGTCGGTAATTAATCCGATGTTAATTTGCATCTTCCCTTTTTTCTTGTCGCGGTTGTAGCCAAATGCGGCAAGTTCATTTTGTGTGCCTTCAAAATAGGTGCTGGTTATATCGTACAAATAGACTTCTTTGTGTTTTGATTTATGGTATAAAAACCATTTGCGTTCTATTTTTTGCTGCATCTGGCTTGCATGTCCAAGCGCAGAATACAGGTGTTCAACTTTTGTTTGTTCAATGTCAACCCCAAGTTGTGAGCAAATGTTTTTGTTGCGCCTAAGCCAGTTGTAAATGCCCAGTTTGCTACCCTTTGTGATTATTTTCCCAATAATAGTGGCTTTTAAAAGTGCAGCTTGCTGCGCGGGAAGTACTTTTTCTATGGTTTGGCTAATGCGCAATTTAGTCATAAGATGCATCAGCAAATATACCAGCCCAAAATCTGTGGCACTTTTGGCAGCAATGTTTTCAGCTGAAACTAACGCGCCTTTACCGTGCTTGAGCACGTTCTCAATGGTCAGAACAAGTTCCTCGGGCATGTGCGAGAGGTTTGTCTCGACTTTTGTCTTTATTTTCCCATCCTGGCGGTACTTGGTGCACAACAAGGTGGAGGTGTAAACCTTGCCGTTTTTTCCTGTTCTTTTGTTTCTTTGTACATACATGTCACAAAGATAATAATCGTATCTACATTAAAACAATATTCTCACGATTTAATCATTTTATTTATAAACACTTAATTGTTGATAAAAATTATGGATTAGTTGCTACATTTGTTAAAAAATATGAAGCTTATGGTTGATAGCCAGGAGGTTGTGTAAGTAAAATCCGTTCTA
>CAZGPW010000241.1:0-55555 GCA_964527535.1 uncultured Bacteroidales bacterium | reverse complement strand
CAGTTTTTTGCATCCGGCAACACACAATCCGTTGCATTCCGAAAAAGCATGCTGCATAGCCTTCACACATGTATATCTGACAACATCAGGGAGCTGAGTGAAGCCCTTGAAAAAGACCTTGGGAAATCAGCCTTTGAATCTTACACCACTGAAATCGGATATGCCCTTGATGAAATATCCCATCAAAAAAAACACGTCAGAAAATACAGCCGCAGAAAACACGTCCGCACAAATCAACTGGTCAACTTCTGGTCGCAGAGCCGCATTGTACCGGAACCTTACGGGCAGGTACTGATCATATCCCCATGGAATTACCCCGTAAATCTGACAATTGCACCTCTGGCTTCAGCCATTGCAGCAGGAAACGTCATTTCACTGAAACCCTCAGAATTTTCAACTCACACATCTGCGCTGCTTGAAAAATTATTCAAACAATATTTCCCTGAAAACTACATCCATCTTTTTCAGGGTGAAAAAGAAGTTTCTCAGGCTTTGCTGGAAGAAAGATGGGATTACATCTTCTTTACCGGCAGCCCGCGCGTAGGCAAAATTGTCATGCAGAAAGCAGCTGAGAACCTCACGCCTGTAACCCTGGAACTGGGCGGGAAAAATCCGGTTTATGTTGACAAAAGTGCCAATATAAAACTGGCAGCCAAACGCATCATCTGGGGAAAGCTATTGAATGCCGGGCAAACCTGCATTGCACCAGATCATGTGTATGCCCATGCAGACATAGCGGAAAAGCTTATGGACTATATGGTACAGCATATCCGGGAGTTTTGGGGAGAAGAACCATCTGATCATCCGGATTACCCCAACATTATAAATAAAGAAAAAGCCGAACGCCTGAAAAATTTGATAACAGATTGTGACATCAAATGGTCAGGTAAAATTGACACAGATGCAAAAAAAATCAGCCCCGTAATTGTAAAAAACTGTCCGGAGACGCATCCGCTTATGCAAGAAGAAATATTTGGTCCCATATTGCCTGTCATTTCTGTTAATTCGGATGAAGAGGCCATTGAAAAAATCAAATCAAGACCCAAACCCCTGGCAATGTATGTTTTTTCTACCAATAAAATTCAAATAAATAGAATTGAAAAAAGCATCAGCAGTGGTGGCATGTGCATCAACGATACCATCATGCACATTACGAATCCGCGCCTGCCGTTTGGCGGTGTAGGAAACAGCGGCATGGGCGCCTATCACGGCAAATATGGATTTGAAACCTTTACACATTATAAATCCATAATGAGAAAATCCAACCTTACTGATCCTGCTTTGCGTTATCCTCCTTATACCCCGTTTAAACTGAAACTGGCAAAAAAAGTGTTGAAATGATGTGAGTCATTCAGTCCATATGCTTCCCTTATTGATAAATCCCTTATCAGCCAGGTGATCAAGAAACATGTAATCATCCGCATACCATTTTTTTAGATTTGCAATTGCCTGAGAATCCAGGCGTTTGTCCAGGTTATCCGGATTTTTATGGGTGTTTACATTGTCTTGTGGTAATTTTATGCTTTCGGGAAGGTTGAAGGTTTTTTTAAGCCGCAGGAAATCATCGTTGAGGTTTTTTTGCGTGCCTACAAACGCAATGTCATCCAACCTGGAAAGCAAATAATCAGGATTTTTGAACCAGTCCCAGTACGATGATTTAACATGATAAATACTTTTCATGGCATCAATGGCTTGTTGTTTCCTGTCTGTGTTTTCAGAAGATAGTGCCATGCCGAGTTCGTTTGGAGTGCCGAAATGTTCAAAAGCGATTTTTTCCCCTTTGCTCCATTCCCTGTAAATGCGTGGCCTCCCTTTTCGTTGCCGTGAGTAAAAGCCGCTGATAAATCTGTCAATCGGATCCCGTACAAAGAAAAACACTTTTTCCCCTTTACAGGTGTGCATCAGGGTGTAATTGTGGGGATGTGAAAAGATATAATAATCATTACATTTGAGAGGCTTGTCTTTGTTGCCAAGGGCTGCCTTAACAGCTGTGCCGCCACTTTTTCCAATGTGTAAAAAATGCACAATGGTTTTGTTCTGGATACGGGCTTTTGTCCTGTATAAAAAAAGCCTGCTGGATTTTATTGCTCTTCCGATCATAAATAAAACTTACTGTAAATAGGCATGAAACTGTTCCAAAAAGCGCTTGTCGTTTTCAAAATACAGCCTCAGATCATTGATGCCGTATTTAAGCATGGCGATACGTTCTATGCCAAGCCCGAAAGCAAATCCGGAATAGATCTCAGGGTCAATGCCGGAATCGCTTAATACATTGGGATCCACCATGCCACAGCCTAAAATTTCAAGCCAGCCGGTATATTTACACACATTGCATCCTTTTCCACCACAAAGGGAGCATGAAACATCCACTTCGGCAGAGGGTTCGGTAAATGGAAAATAAGATGGCCTCAACCGTATTTTGGTTTCTTTGCCAAAAAATTCGTGTGCAAAATACAATAGTGTTTGTTTCAGATCAGCAAAAGACACTCCCTCATCAATGTACAACCCTTCGATCTGATGAAATTGACAATGAGCACGTGCAGAGATGGCTTCATTGCGATAGACCCTGCCCGGTGTAATGCTGCGAATCGGGGGTTTCATTTCTTCCATTTCTCGTGTTTGTGATGAAGAAGTATGCGTCCGGAGCAATACATCCGGATTTTTTTGAATAAAAAAAGTATCCTGCATGTCCCGTGCCGGGTGTTCTGGAGGAAAATTCAACAAACCAAAGTTGTGTTTATCGTCTTCAATTTCCGGCCCCTCAGATATAACGTAACCCAAACGTTTAAAAATATCAATCATTTCCCTTCGTACATGCGACAGGGGGTGCCTTGTACCACATTCGGTCTTATAACCTGGCCGTGTCAAATCAAGGCTTGAATAATCTTTTGATTGTTGCGATAAATTCTTTTTCAGTTCGTTGAGTTTGTTTTCAGCCAGGGTTTTTAATTCATTGATTTGTTTGCCCAGTGCTTTTTTATCCTCTGGTGCAACATCACGAAAAGCCTTAAATAATGAGGGGATTTCTCCTTTTTTAGTCAGCATTTTCAGGCGAAAAGCTTCAATTTCTTTTTCCGTGGTTGCCTGAAAATTTTGTATTTCCCGTTTTAAAGCTTCAATTTTTTCTAACATATGACAAAAAAATTATTTAGTAAATACGATCCGGTCATTTTTTACCGAACAGTTTTGAAAACCATCCACCGGAATCCGGCAGGTGTTTCTTTTTATATTCTTTCCATTCTTTTTCAGTCAGGTATTCTGTGTTCAGGATGTAAATATCCTTCATGGGGCGATCACGAATATCTGTCCTGACCTTAGAAATTTCTTCAACCACATCCATGCCTGCAATGACTTCCCCAAATACGGTATAATCACCATCCAGGTGGGGGCTCCCGCCTTTTGTTTTATAGAGTTCACGTTGTTTCGCTGTAAGCTCAAAAAGTTCAACACTATCTTTTTCAATCATGGGTTTTACTTTTTCTTTCAGATCAAGAAATATTTCATTGAAAGCCTCTCTTTCACCATACCGTCTTAACGAATCCATTTTCTGAAGGAGCGCTGTATTATTGGTTTCCTTGAGGTATTTTTTTATGTATTCCTGATATATGGATACGTTTTTGCGTTTTACCAGCAAATCCATTTCGGCATCCTTCCATTTTTTTCCGACAACAATATAAAACTGAGAGCCGGATGAACGTTTTTCAGGATTGTCTTCATCGGACTTGCGTGCTGCACCCAGTGCTCCCCGTTTATGGTACAATTCGTCAACAATTTCTGCTTCAATCGTGTATCCGGGGCCTCCATTTCCAAGTCGTTTGGTGCGGGGGGCATCTTTTGATTCAGGATCACCCGTCTGGATCATAAACTCTTCAATGACACGATGATATAATAAACTGTCATAAAAAGTAGAATCCGCTAAACGTAAAAAGTTATCGCGGTGTTTTGGGGTTTCATTGTATAGTTTGACGACAATATCCCCTTTGTTTGTCGTAATCAATGCTTTTTTTTCTACCGGCCCCGATGGCTTGAATATTGAACAAGCTGATATCAGTAGGATGACAGAAATAAATATGAAATATTTTCTCATGTTAAGTTTTCTTGAATTTTTTAAAAAAAATTTCTAATATTGTAAGTTACAAATTTAACCAATTTAGTTTGTCATGAAACATTATTGTATTAAGATTTTACCGGTTTTGGTTTTAGCATTTATAATGCTGGGTATTTTTAGCTGTAAAGACCCGGCTCCACCAAAAGCCACTATAAAAGTATTGAATGAAAATGGAGAACCGGTGGAAGAAGCCATGGTTGTTATCCGGGCTGCAGATTCAGACAGCACCCACACCCGTGTTTATCTGACATCAGGCGTGAAAGAAATAGCAGATACTTCCTATACCGATGATGATGGTATAGTGCGAAAGGAATTTATGTATGAATCTATTTACCGGGTGGAGGTAACCAAGTTTGGCGGATACAACAGTCCAACTGTACGAGGCATTGGTGTCCTTATTCTTGAAAAGGATAAAACATACGAAGAAACCATTACAGTAACCCCGCAAACAACCTTTTAAATTATGAAATGGATATTGGTATTATTATTAAGTAGCTGCATGATAATCAGCGTATCGGCTCAGGTAACGTTTGAATCTGAAAATTACCCACAAACGAATGTTAATTTTCCGCTGATAAATTATTTTAATAACCCGGGCGATAATCCTGCGTTTTTAAGCGATTTTATGGACGGAAGTGATTACGTGATTGACTCTGTTTCGTCTTTTGTGGATTATACATTGGATACCATTTTTTACCATGATCCGCAGGCTTATGATACCGCCGGCAATTTTCCCAACGCCACCCATTTGATGGTACAGGGAAACACTGAAATATACATTGTAAAAACAGATGACAATGCCTCGGCTGTTGGATTTGCCGGGGATATTTTTCAAATGGACATGAACCTCCCAATGCAACTGGATACAACACTGAAGCTGATGGAATTCCCTACTGACGACCAAACAGCTTTCAGTGATTATGCTGAAAGTGAAAGAAAAATGCCGGTAGAAGACCTTGAACATGTCATTCCTCCGGATTATTACGATGATTTTTCATCTACATTTGATTCAATAAAGGTAACGTTGTCTGTGGATATTGAAACAGAAGTCAGTGGAGAATGCCAGGTAACCGTTGAGAGTATCCCTTATGCTATAGGAGGTGCTTACGATTGTTTGCAGGAAAATTTGCGTCAGATTCAGGTGATTGATGTGTACGGAAGACTTATAATGACAGGAGGTTGGGTTCCGCTTGGGGATGTTATGGGTGATCAGCTCCCCATGGACTTGCCAATCATCGATACAACCCATAACATTAATTTTTGGACGCCTTCATTTTCTTATCCGTTTGTGCAGTTTGAAACCAATGCGTCACATGATACCGTACACAATGTGAATTTCCATTATTCCGAAGATGCTGGGGTTAGTAATTCTACATTAATGTCATTGGATGTATATCCCAACCCGGCATCTAACCGGTTTAATCTCAATACAGGCGATCTGAACAATGAGATTGAATTTTTGTTTATTGCGGATGAAACTGGAAAAACATTAAAAAAATTCGCTGTAAACTCAAAGATTTGTACTTTTGCAACCGGTGATTTGCCAGGTGGCTGGTATGTCATTAATGCTCTCAATAAAAAGGGAATGATCATAGCAAATCAAAAGTTGCTCATAATCAATCATTAATAATATTTGGGGTATTAGCTCAGTTGGCTAGAGCGCGTGACTGGCAGTCACGAGGTCAGCGGTTCGAACCCGCTATACTCCACGGTTTTTTTTGATAATAAATATACAGGAGAGGAAACTCTCCTTTTTATTTGACACACAGCTACATTTAATGAAGTTTTTCATCATTTAATTGTTTTTCATTAAAACTAACTTCATTCGCAGCTTAAAAATAAAATGATATTTTTCAAAAATTTAAATGAATAATTATGAACACAAAAGACAAAGGTTTTAGCACTAAACTAATTCATGCTGGTGATTTTGAGGATCAATTTGGATCAGCAGTTGTGCCAATTTATCAAACCTCCACATTTGCTTTTAAAAACGCTGATCATGGAGCTCGTTTATTTACCGGCGAAGAGAAAGGTCACATTTATACCCGTCTTTCCAATCCCACAATAGAAGCCCTTGAAAATAAACTGGCCGATCTCGAAAACGGCGTTGGAGGGATAGCGTTAGCAAGCGGAATGGCTGCAGTATCAACAGCATATGCTGCATTTCTGAAGCAGGGTGACCACATGATCAGTACCCATGCCGTTTATGGCCCTAGTAGATTGCTAATGGAAGATATTTATTCAAATTTCGGTGTAGAATCTACTTATATGGACACCAGTGACCCAGTGGCTGTTGAAAAAGCCATCAGGGAAAACACAAAACTGATTTTTCTTGAAACCCCCGCCAATCCTACCATGGAGCTTTCAGATATCGAAAAAATATCTGAAATTGCGCATAAAAACAATCTTCTGGTTGTTGTTGATAACACCTTTAGCAGCCCTTATTTACAAAAACCTTTGGATTTGGGAGCTGATGTCGTTTTACATTCCCTTACAAAGTTTATAAACGGCCATGCTGATGTTGTGGGAGGAGCCTTGATATCACGAGACAAGGATACTTTAACTAAAATGAAAAAAATTATGCGCTACATGGGCGGCAATATGGATCCGCATCAGGCGTATATGGTATATCGTGGCGTTAAAACACTGGCCTTGCGTGTACAAAAAGCCACCGATAATGCCAAAAAAGTAGCAGAATTTCTTGATCAACATCCAAAAATTAAATGGGTAAATTACCCGGGACTAAAATCACATTCCCAACACGATTTGGCAGCCAAACAAATGAAGGATTTTGGCAGCATGTTGTGTTTTGAACTTAAAGGGGGTATTGAGGCCGGGAAAACATTAATGAATAGCGTCAAGCTGGCATTGCTTGCTGTTTCGCTTGGTGGTGTTGAATCTTTGATACAGCATCCTGCGTCTATGACACACGCGGGTGTTTCTGAAAAAAACAGGATTAAATCGGGGATTACATCAGGCCTGGTAAGGTTTTCCGTTGGAATTGAAGATGCCAGGGACATCATTGATGACTTAAATCAAGCTTTACGAAATGTTTAAGAATTAACACAGTAATAATCTTAATTACATATAAAATTAGATATCTTTGCGTTAGATATGATAAAGACGATCTATGGCAATGTTGAAAAAAATCAGACTATGGCTTGGTAGAAGATTTAGATTGATACTTTTAACGCATGGGAATTTTGAACAAAAAAAGCGGTTTAATTTTAACCGTTTTGTTTTTATCAGTCTGATAATTGGTTTGATTCTTCTGATCATTGCCATTACAGTTGCTGGTATCATTTTTACCCCCATAAAAGAATATATCCCCGGCTATCCGGATAAAGAAGCCAGAATAGCAAGTGCAACAAATGCAAGACGCTTAGACAGCCTCGCCAGGGAAGTAGAACTCAGGGATCAGTACCTTACCAATTTAAAACAAGTAATGCTTGGTGAAAAGCTTTTTAACCCGGCACTGGAAATCAGTGAAAACCTAAACGATTCCAGTAATTTTGTGCAGGAAAACAAGACTGATTATGATGCAAAAATGATGGCGCTGGATAATAATTTAAAAGCCTCGGGGTTCATTTCAGAACAACCTAAAACGGATGAGGTTTTTTTCCCTCCCGTAAAAGGAATGGTTACCAATAGTTTTGACCCTGTTAGAGATCATTATGGTACTGATATTGTTACCCCTGAGGATGAGGTGGTACGTGCAACTCTTGCCGGAACGATTATCGCTGCAAACTGGACCATGGAAACCGGCTATACAGTCCAAATCCAGCACAGGAACAATTACATCAGTATTTACAGGCATTTAAAACAGTTGCTTGTAAAAACAGGGCAACAAGTTGAGGCTGGTGAAAGCATTGGAATGTATGGCAACACTGGCGAAATAAGTTATGGCCCCCATCTGCATTTTGAATTGTGGCACAAGGGTGAGCCTTTAAATCCGGATAATTATATTGATTTCGAATGAATACACCCATTAAACATATTGCTGTTCTGGGATCAACAGGGTCAATTGGGACACAGGCGCTTGATGTGGTACGAAATCACAAGGATAAATTCTGTGTTGAGGTGTTGGTTGCAGGGAGCAATGCTGATTTGCTCATCTCTCAGGCAAAAGAATTTAAACCTAATATTGCGATTATTGCCAACGAAGAAAAGTATGATATGGTTTCCCGTGAACTTTCCGGAACGGATACCAAAGTGTTTACAGGAGAAGAATCCATATACGATGTTGTGCAATTTTCTGAAATTGACGTGGTGCTTGCTGCAATGGTAGGATTTAAGGGGCTTATTCCTGTTATTAAGGCCATAGAAGCCGGAAAAACCATTGCGCTGGCTAACAAAGAAACCCTTGTGGTAGCAGGCGACTTGATTACCAAAAAGATTAAGCAATACCAGGCACCTGTAATTCCGGTAGATTCTGAACATTCAGCGCTTTTTCAGTGCCTTATGGGGGAGCCAACCACCGGCATTAAAAAACTCATATTGACGGCTTCAGGCGGCCCGTTCAGGGGAAAAAACATAAAATTCCTTAAAGGGGTTAGCCCTGAAGATGCACTGGATCATCCCACGTGGAATATGGGCAATAAAGTAAGCATCGATTCTGCCAGCATGATGAACAAAGGCCTGGAGGTCATCGAAGCACATTGGTTGTTTTCACTTCCCCCTGAAAAAATTGAGGTGATTGTGCACCCTTCTTCCATAGTACACAGCATGGTAGAGTTTATTGACGGATCCATGAAAGCACAACTTGGGAACAACGATATGAGAATCCCTATACAGTATGCTTTTTCCTGGCCCAACCGAATTTCAACGCATGTAGAACCCATTGATTTAACCAAAATCGGAAGTTTGCATTTTGAAAAACCAGATACATACAACTTTCCCAATTTAAAACTTGCATACGATGCGCTTAAAATGGGTGGTGATGCACCATGTACACTTAATGCAGCAAATGAAATGGCAGTGGATGCTTTTCTAAAACGCACAATAAGGTTTAATCAAATTGCAGAAATCAACGGTGAATGTTTAAATGCTCTACCGGTACAACATCCTGATAGTATTAACGATTTTGTGAATTCTGACAGAAGAGCCAGAATTCATGCTGAAAATTTATTAAAGAAAATAAAAGTATGAACGGATTAGTGATGACAGCCCAGCTTTTGCTGGCTTTGTCGATTTTAGTATTTGTACACGAACTGGGTCATTTCCTGGCAGCACGCGCATTTAACATTAAAGTGGATAAATTTTTTATTTTTTTCGACTGGCCCGGGAAAATATACAGTAAAAAAGTCGGTGGAACAGAATATGGTGTTGGTATGCTTCCCCTCGGTGGTTATGTGAAAATTGCCGGCATGATTGACGAATCGATGGACAAAGAGCAAATGAAAAAGCCACCACAACCCTGGGAATTTCGTTCAAAGCCAGCATGGCAACGACTCATTGTGATGACAGCAGGTGTGGTTATGAATGTCATTGCCGGGGTGCTGATTTTTACCTTTTCACTCATGGCCTTTAGTGAAGCCTACATTGATCTTGATGATGTGGTTGACGGTATTTATGCTTATGAATACGCTGAGAAAATTGGCCTGCAAAACGGTGATCAGGTTATTGCTGTTGACGGAAAAAAAGTCAACCGGGTCACGGATGTTATTTCCACACGCCTGTACCTTGGAAATGAAATTACCATCAAACGCAACGGGAACCTCATGACCATTCCCCTGCCGGATACACTGTACCGTTATGTTATGAACTCGGAAAGTATGTTGCTTTCTTTTCAGAATTACCCTCTGGAAATTGAAGACGTTCCCGAGGGATATAATGCACATAAAGCGGGATTAAAAGAAACCGACAAGATTATCAGCATCAACTCAGAAACGGTACACCTTAAAGGGGAATATATGGAAAAACTCCTGAAAAATGCAGGCGATACGCTGAATATGAAAATAACCAGGCTGGGTGATACGATGGTTCTTGATATTCCTGTAGATAGTTCCGGGACGATAGGGATTCGGTTAAAAAGTAAATATCCGACCACCGAATATACCTTTTTTACCGCCATGAAATATGGCTGGAAAGATGCCTTTGAATCATTGAAAGCAAATGCAAAAGGGATGGGGAAAGTATTTTCAGGAGAAGAAAAAGCCCGTGACAGCCTGCAAGGGCCTATTGGTATTGCCAAAACATTTGGTGGAACATGGCATTGGGGCAGATTTTGGATGTTAACCGGAATAATTTCCATGGTATTGGCTTTTGTGAATATTCTTCCAATACCTGCATTGGATGGAGGACACGTATTGTTTACACTCATCGAAATGATCATTGGACGTAAATTGCCGGATAGATTCATGGAAATAGTACAACTGATTGGCCTGATAATTGTACTTGGGCTTATGATTTTGATTATTGGAAACGATATTATTAACTTGTTTTGATGAAACAATTATTACATACCTGCCTGTTTTTTTCTATTGTGTTTAGCTCGCAACTAAACGCGCAGGAGGATGGGCATTTTTTCCCGGATGATTACGATCAGCGTGTTATAATTTTACCTTTTGATCCTTCAATATATCTCAATGATGCCAGTGAGGTATGGACCAAAAACAGCGGCATGTCTTATGATGAGTTGCGTGATTACCTGAGAAATAACATCAACAGACGGTTGCAATTGGCCATGGTAGATTCATGTGAAGCCATTGACCTGAATCAATCATATACCACCGAAGCACGGAATGATCTGTTAGGCCTTTATACTACAGTTTCATATGAAATGCGACGTGCTATGCCGGACAAACAAAAAGTTGAGGAAAATGAAGAACGGTTCCTTGGGAAGTTACGTAAACAGTGGAAAGAAAAACAGTATAAAGATACCGTTGTAAAAACCAGGAGAGAAGATGGAGAAGTCAGAGGCAGGCGTTATGGTACCGATGATAAATACCTTCACATTACATTCAGCAACCCTGAATTTATACCGGATTTGGCAAAACGCCGGGATTTGGACAAAATTTTGTTTGTCAATCAACTTGAAATCAAAGGTATGTATGGCGACCCGTATTTTACCGGAGATGGTGATGCAGCACGGTTAATAAAACTACATTATAGCCTGTATGGAGCCGACGGAAAATTGTTGCATGGAAGTTTTGCATCGGTTAAAATCCCTTATCATTTAAACGACCCCGAAACGGTGGTAAAAAATTATTTTCCCGACATCGTTCGTCAGGTAATTTCTAACATTGATTTCAGAACGGAATGAATCTGATTTTTGCATCCAACAATCCCCATAAATTAAACGAAGTAAAAGGGATTGTAAATAAGAAATACAACATCTTAGGCTTACGTGATGTTGGTATTAAACAGGACATCAAAGAAACAGCCGCCACCCTTAAAGGCAATGCGCAAATAAAGGCCGGTGTTGTTTATAATCATACAAATCAGCCTTGTTTTGCCGATGATACAGGCCTGGAAGTGTATGCGCTTGATATGATGCCAGGTGTACGGTCTGCCCGCTATGCAGGACCAGCACAAAACAGTTCTGAAAATTTAAACAAATTAATGCACAATTTACATGGTGTAACCAACCGAAAAGCCCGTTTTCGTACGGTAATTTGTCTTATGTTACATGGTAAACCTTATTTTTTTGAAGGCATTGTTGAAGGCAAAATTGCTAAACATTTGTCCGGCACCGGGGGATTTGGTTACGACCCGGTTTTTATCCCTGATGGTTATCAATGTACCTTTGCCGGGATGAGTGAAAATGAAAAAAATCACATCAGTCACAGGGCAACAGCATTGAAAAAAATGGCAAGCTTTTTAAACCAACAGAAATTCTGATTTTTTAAGGGAACTTCTAATACTAAAAATGAAAAAAAACTGTTTTATTTGTTGTAACGTTAACAACGTGCTGGAAATAAAATGCCCCGGCCAAAAATATTTAGAATGAGATCATTTCGCCAAATCATTGTTACCGGCTGTTTACTTATCCTTTTTCAGATTGCATTTTCACAGGTGGGTGTTGGCCAGTGGAGGGGTCATTTACCCTATAAAAAAGGCAATTGCGTGGCAGAAAGCAGTGATAAAATCTTTCTTGCAACGGATGAAGCCATGTTTTCTTATCACAAGAGCAACGGTGAACTTGAAAAGCTTAATAAAGTCACTGCTTTGTCTGATATTGGGATTGGGTACATTGCTTACAGCGAAACATTTGATATGTTGGTCATCGGTTATCAAAACGGAAACCTTGATTTTTTACAAAACAATTCCATCACCAACCTGTCTGACATCAAGCGGAAAAACATCACCGCCGTAAAATCCATCAATCATATCCTGTTTGTGGATGACTATGCCGTGTTATCTACCGGCTTTGGCATAGTGATGCTGGATATGCAACGACAGGAAATCAAATACACATATTACATCGGTGATATGGGAAGTTATCTGAAAGTATATCAGACTGAGTTTGACGGACAATATTTGTATGCAGCCACAGAAAATGGTGTGTATCGCGGCGATTTTTATAACGATAACCTGGCAGATTACAACAATTGGGAAATCATTACAAACATGCCGATGGGAGACCCTTTTTATCACCTTACGAACCAGCATTACAACACACTGGAATATTTTGATGACAAACTCATTGTAAATCGCCATGTGCCTGATTCTAATGACACCGACAGGTTATATATTTATGAAGATGAAAACTGGAGTTATTTTCCTGACAGCCTCACTACATCGTGCAGATACATAACCAATAACGGAGAATCTCTGATTCTCAACAGGGCATACAAAATATTATTCTACAATAAGGATTTTGACATGACAAGCGATGTATATCAGTATGCATTGTATGGCCAAGAAAATCCATCCCCTCAACCCATGCATTTTTTACCGGGAAACGAAGACAAATATGAACTGATTATTGCAGATAAAAGGGAAGGTCTGTGTTTACAGGAAGGTAGATGGAAACATCAGATTATTACACTTAACGGCCCGGTTTCTTCAGACGGGTTTAGCGTTGATGCTGAAGGATCTGTGGTTTATACGGTTGGGGGAGGCCGTGATAAGGCATGGGGAGGAAGGTACAAACATGTTGAAATTAACATGTTCAAAGAAGAAACCTGGGATTTCCTGACCGAAGATTATGACGAGGTGCTTGAAGGCTTACGTGACCCCGTCGTGGTTGCGATCAATCCACATAATACAAGCCAGGCCTTTGTCGGTTTGTGGGGAAAAGGAGTGCTTGAACTGAAAAACAACCAGGTTATGAAACATTACACCGATAGCAACTCTACCCTCACACAAATTCCGGATGTGGGTTATATACGCATCGGGGGACTTGCTTTTGATGACGATCAAAACCTTTGGGTTGTGAATTCCGGCGGGTCAATTCCGGTGCATGTCAGAACCCCTGGCGGGGAGTGGACAGGACTCAACTACAACAACCAAATCAATTGCCCCGACCTGGGAAAAATCATTGTTACAGAAAATAACCATAAATGGATGATTCTGGGAAGAGGCAACGGCCTTTTTGCTTTTGATGACAACGGAACACCTGCTGACCTGAGTGATGACAAGACGAAAAAAATTTCGGTAACGAATGAATATGGCGAGATTATTTCCAATGATGTGTATGATATTGCTGAAGACAAAAACGGTGCTATATGGTTAGGAACAAGCAAAGGTGTTGTGGTTTATCATAACCCTGAAAATGTGTTTGAAGAAAATATTTTTGCTTCCCAGGTACTCATCCCGCGAAACGACGGCACCGACAATGCCGATATTTTACTGGGTGCACAAACCGTAACGAATGTGTGTGTTGATGGTGCCAATAAAAAATGGTTTGGAACCCAAACCGGAGGTGTTTATAAAACTTCCGCTGACGGCATTATTCAAATTCATAGTTTCAATAAAGATAACAGTCCCCTGTTCTCAAACAACATCATTAGCATGGACATTGTGCCTGAATCAGGGGAGGTTTACATCATGACAAGTGAAGGCTTAATATCGTATCGAGGTGAAGCCAGTGAACCCAAAGAAAATTTTGACAACGTTTACGCGTTTCCGAATCCCGTCAGGCCGGAATATAATGGCCCGATTACCATACATGGATTGGTTGCCGGATCAATTGTGAAAATTACAGACGTGGCTGGCAATTTAGTTTTTGAAACCCGCTCCGAAGGGGGGCAAGCGCTTTGGGAAGGTACAGACATGAATGGTAATCGCGTGCATACCGGCGTTTATCTGGTATTTTCTGCCAATGAAGATGGCACCAAATCCAACGTAACCAAGATACTGTTTATCAATTAAAAATTATGTTGGTTAAAACAAAAGCAATTATGCTCAATCACCTGAATTATTCAGATTCCCGCATAATTACTCATGTGCTTACGCCTGATTTGGGGAAAATTCCACTGATGGTAAACAAAAACAAAGGGAAAAAATCGAATGGAAAAGCCGGGTATTTTCAAGCATTAAATTTGTTAAATATTGAACTTTCCTACAAGGAAAACAGGAATATTCAGCAACTTACAGATGTCCAAATTGCCTCCCCTGCTAATAACCTGACTGTTGAATTCCAAAAACAAAGCATCGTTATTTTATTGGCTGATGTATTAAATCGCTGTATCAAAGAAATGGAACCTGATAAGGAACTTTTTCATTATGTCTGGTATGCTGTTGTAAAATTCGATAAGCTAGATAAAGCAGCCGTTAATTTTCATTTGTATTTTCTCACCCACCTTATGAAATACCTGGGTTTTGAACCGGGAAACCAGTGGAATAGTAACGATAAATACCTTGATATGGACTCCGGCCTTTTTGTGGGCGATGCTCTTATTAGTTCATCATGCCTTACTGAAAGAGAAAGTGGAATACTTTACCGTTTTATGAATTATTCTTTTGATGAAATTCCCGAAAACGGCGTTTCCAATGCGGACAGGAGACTGGGTATAGAAGCTGTATTGAACTACTTTGACCGTCACATTCCAAATTTCGGAAAGTTAAAATCTTACGAAATTTTAAAGGCGATTTATCATTAATTTCATTTCAAATTAATTACACCAGATGGCAATAATATTTACACAGTAAAATTTTAGTCTTTATATCAAATTGACTTTCTTAAGATTTCCTTATAATCAGAATTTCTTATATTTGCACTACAAACCAAAACCGATATGAATATGAAAAAATTAATTTTAATGACAAGCATGATTTTTTTATGCGTTCCACTGTTCTCACAACCGTTATTTACAAACGGCGGGTTTGAAAACTGGTCGGATGAACTCATATACAGGAATCCGGATCCCTGGTTTACCTCAAACATGCAACTCTATATGTTTGGAGCCGACAACAACGTCACCCGCACTGAAGATGCATACCATGGCAGTTATGCTGCACATTTGGAAACCGTCAGTGCCGGCGGGGACACCATTTTAGGCTTGATGACAATCAGCGATGGCTACAACCTGATGAGCGGAGGCACACCCTACAGCAGCACACCCGACTCTATGTATTGTTACGCCAAATTTAACATCCAGCCCAACGATACCGCTCAACTGGGGGTGTTTTTCAAAAAGAACGGCGGCAATGTCGGAGGTGCGTTTCTCACATTTACGGGAGAACAGCAAAATTACATGCGGTTTTCAACCCCGGTCAACCTGACGGAAACACCGGACTCCATGACTGTTTTTGCATCCAGTTCTCTATTGGGGGCCGGTGTTTTGAATATACCTGGCAGCGAAATTACCATCGATTCCATAGGTTTTGTTGGTAGTGCTGTTGACCCTTTTCCCAATGGAGACATGGAAAACTGGAACGATGTAATCATTGAAGAACCCAACGGATGGTTTACCACCAATTACGGTAACGTAATGGATGGAAATTACCCCGTGACAAAATCCACAGACAGTTATACCGGTACTTATGCAGCCAGAATTGAAAATACGGTAACCATGTGGGGAGACACCATGGGTCTGGTAACAAAAGGAAGACTAACTGAAGAGGGACCTGCAGGCGGGTTTTACGTTGATGAAAACCCCAGTGTAATTTCCGGGTATTACAAATACACACCGGTTTCTACCGATACCGCCATGGCAATGGCTGTCACATCTTATTACGATAATGTTGCCGCAGAATCGGTTGTACTGGATTCTTTCCTGGTGATGCTGCCAGAACAATCAACGTACACGTATTTTGAGCTTCCTTTGTCAAACACAGCGCAGCAGGCAGACACCCTGAATATTATTCTTGCTGCCGGCAACATGAATGAGGAGGCCACGGCATACCCTGGAAGCGTGCTGTTCGTGGATGAAATGACGGTAGATTATTATACAGGACTGCCATCAGGTGATGATGCTGAGCAGCCAACTGTATATCCCAACCCTGCCGGAAACACTGTTTTCGTTATCCCCGGCGGCAAGGGTGATTTGATATTTGCATTGTATGACCTAACCGGAAGGAAAGTGTTGAGCAAAACATTCAGTCACAACAGGCAAAACAAAATCAGGATTGACCTCAGCAAGCTCACACCAGGCACCTACCTGTATTCCTGCAGTGATAGTGATCAAACCTCTTCCCAAAAAGGAAAACTGGTTATAACACATTAGTATCATGTCACGGAACGGCTTTTTCCAAAAGGCTGTAAGGATATTTTATCTCGCGGAACCCTTGCCCAAGTAAAATTTATACTTATATTTACTTGCTATGCAAAGTTATGTTACACTTGAGGATTGGTTGTTATTGCCCATATATTTAATCTTTATGCTGGTGATAGCAGCCATGTACCGGGGCAGCCTTAAGGATGAAGATGACAAAAAATATTTCATGTGGGGGCTTTTAGTTAAATTGTTTGGCGGGCTGTTTTTTGTCATGGTATATATCTACTATTATGGCGGCGGCGATACAACTGATTACTTTAATTCTGCAAATTGTATCATCAACCTTGCCAGCGAAAATTTACATGCTTTTTGGAAAATCATGCTTGGCAATATGGATGCAGAATATATGTCTGCTTTTAATAATGACACTGGCTACCCTGTATATCGCGGTGACCCAAAAGCCTTTGCTGCAAGCCGTTTTTTAGTGCCTTTTGTTTTACTCGGGTTGAAAAAATTCATGTTAGCAACCATGGTTCTTAATTTTTTGCTTTATTTTATTATTTTCCGGTTTTATCGTTTTTTGTGCCGCCTGTACCCGCATCAACAAATGATTACAGCCATTGCGGTGTTGTTTATTCCTTCGGTGTTGTTCTGGGGGTCTGGCCTGTACAAGGATTCCCTGACGTTTAGCTTTACGTTGCTGGCTATTGTAAGCCTTTATCATTTGATCATTAAGCCAAAACACATGCTTCGGTATGCATTCTACCTGCTTTTATCAGGTTATATCGTAGTGAGCATCAAACCTTACATCTTATTTGCCTTGCTTGCTGCCGTATTGGTTTGGGCACTGGTACAATACGCTCAACGTATAAAGGGGGCTTTCCTGCGCTTTGTGATCATGCCCCTGCTTAGCCTGCTTATTATAGGTGCCGGCATATTTGCTTTTGCTCGGCTTGGCGACACTGTGGGTGGTTACTACACTGGTTTTGATGCCATGGCTAAACAGGCTGTTGTCATTCAGAATGATTTAAGTCGTGATTATTACGGAGAAAACTCTTTTGATATTGGGGATTTTGAACCCACCATGGAAGGGATGTTAAGCAAATTTCCACAAGCTACCACGGCCGGCCTATACCGTCCATTTTTATGGGACAGCAGAAGCCCTTTCATGCTTTTTTCAGGTTTAGAAAACATAGTGTTGTTATTGCTTAGTCTTTATGTATTGTTTCGCATTGGTTTATTTCGATTTATAAAGCAATTAACAAGCGATCCATTTTTACTTTTTTGTTTTGTGTTTGCTATCGTTATGGCATTTTTTGTTGGTTTAACTACAGCTAACTTTGGAGCACTGGTACGATACCGGATTCCATTGTTACCGTTTTTTGTGTTTGCACTATTGAAGGTTTATGTTGACAATAAAAAATACAGAAAAGAAAAAACGACCGTGACCAAACGATTGTAACGTATTGATTTTCGTGTTGATGTGTTGATGTGAAACACTAAGGTTATATCACATTGCTCAGGTGCCTGATTTCGAATTTTCATTGTTATCGGTTGCGTGATAGTTTCTTATAAAATACACCGGCCTGTTTTGTGTTTCCTTATATATCCTGAAAATATACTCGCCGATAACACCCAAAAAAATCAATATGACGCTTCCAAAGAAAAACAACGATAACATCATGGATGTCCATCCGGTTATAGCCACCCCTGTGATTTTCTTAACGATAACAACAATGATTCCAATAAGAGAAAGACCAAGCCCGGTAAAACCAAAAACAAAAGCAAGTTTTAAAGGTAGTTTTGAAAAGGAAAACAGGGCGTCGAATGCCAGATGCATTAAGTTTCTGATGTTCATTTTTGCTTTTCCTTTGAGTCTTTCGGGACGTTCATATTCCAGGGCTGTTTGCCGGAAACCAATAAAATAACGCAGGCCGGGCAGGTACCTGTTTTTTTCTTTCAGCATGAGAAAAGCCTCTTTTGCTTTACGGTTCATTATCCCAAAATTTCCGACATTATCCGGCGCACCAACGTTATTGATGAATGAAAACACCCTGTGAAACACCTTGATGAGAAAACGTTTTCCTGCTTTTTCATTCCGGGAGGTACGTTTCCCATACACAATATCACAATTTTCAGACACCAGTTTTTTGTGCATTTCAGGGATCAATTCCGGAGGGTCCTGCAGGTCTCCGTCAAGCATACAAACATAATCACCGGTTGCAACATTTAAACCTGCAGTATAAGCAGCCTGGTGACCAAAATTTCTGGATAGCTCCAATACTTTAAACCGTGAATCTTTTTTGTGAAAACTCAATAGCTTTTGTAATGTATTGTCAGTACTACCATCATCAACGAAGATAACTTCAAAATCATCTCCAATTTGTGTTATTGCATTCAAAACACGCTTGTGTAAATCATCGACAATATCTTCTTCATTAAACAGCGGGATTATTACAGAAACAGTCATAATATTATCCAATTGAACATAAACGTTTTTTAAATTGATTATATACTTGTGAAATAAACCATGCCGCAGGAATCAACAACATGATGTCTGCATGCAAAAAGTAACGCATTTCAATGTTTCTGAACTGCGGGGCCGTACCAAAACACAAGGCAACATACACAAACAGGGCAAACAGTAAGGGAACCCAATATTGCCATTGTTTACGCCATATTGCAATAGCGGCACCTGCAAAACCTAAAAATATAAGCAAAGTACGGTATGCAAACAACAATTTCCCAAGCACAAGCATTTTTTTATTTTTGGGCTTAACCAGGTCTGATTTAAACACTGCTTTTTTAAGGTTTTGAAGCGGAACCACTACATAAAAATTTAACGGATTTGTTTCGATTTGCTTTTGCCGCAGTTCGTTAAAAAGCTGAGCGGTTTCTTTGGTGCAACCTGCTGAATCAATAGATGCTTTCCAGTACCCCTCTTGATGACTGAATCCACGGCTGCAATATTTGGCATTCCACACCGCTTGTTCAAGTTTAAGGCTATCTTCAACGGAGGTATAGGCTATATCCGGCCATGTAACGGGTTTGTTTTTCACAATCTGATCCCGTTGTGGTTGCCACCCGGATTTTACGGAATACACATATTGCAAAAAGGCCAATACATCTTCGTTCCAACAACCAAAACCTCTTAAGTCCTGAGTTAAAATAATTTTATTGTGATTGATGTAGTTGCGGATTGGCCATGGACCATATAACATAATAAACCCTGCAAAAAAGATAGCGCCTCTGACCAATACCGTTTTAATTTGTTTTGGTTTCCATAAGACAAATATATAAACAGGAACCAGAAGAAAAATCTGGGGGCGGCATAAAATTGCTGCCCCGAGGGCTGCCCCGGAAAACAAAAGGTACCAGAAATTTTTATTTTTTGCTGCAAGGTAAAGTGAAAGGATCATTAAAAAGACACTTAAACATTCACTGTACACTACAGGGGTCCAAACAATAATAAACGGGTAACAGGCATACAATACAGCTGAGACCAAAGCTGCTTGTTTGCTTTTGAAAAAGCTAAGCACAAAATGGTATAGTAAATACACCGTAACCACATCCAGAAATATCTGTAGCCATGCTATTATAGGAAAGGCCGTACTCCAGTCTTTGCCGGTGAGCAACCAGAATGCCCCCATGAAAAAACTGTACCCCGGCATTCTTCCAAAATAACCATATTCATGCCCTGGATTAATAGTGTATTCTCCCGTTTCAACTAAATTCACAAACATCGTTGCCCACGACCAGGTATCCCTGTCAATCATGAAATTATCCCGGGAGAAATATACATCCGCGCCAAATAAAATAAAGACTATCCTTAGCACCAATGCAAGCAGCAGCGTGTATATAAGCGCTTTAGAAATATTGGTTTTGTTTTTGTGCATGGTTTGCTAATTATAAAAAACACACAAGAATAATAAATATTTACATAGCGTTCAAATAATTTCTGCCGAATCACAGAATAACAAGTTGTGTTACGCCATTCATCTTGTTAGCGGTTTAGTATTAATTGGGTTACAACATCCCTCCCATTTTCAGGTAATGGTTTTCTTTTTCCCGCATCTGTTTTTGCTCATTTTCAGTGCTGTCATTGTACCCGCATAAGTGCAAAATGCCATGAATCATCACGCGGTGTAATTCCTGGTTCACGTCCACATCATAATAAGCAGCGTTGTCTTTCACCCGGTCCACGCTGATGAACAGATCGCCTGACACAATGTTGTTTTCGCCGTAATCAAAGGCAACAATGTCGGTAAAATAATCGTGGTTAAGGTGTTTTTCATTGATTTCCAGCAGGTATGTATCCGAACAAAAGATGATACTGCATTCACCCGTATCCCTGTTTTCACTTTGTATTGCCTGCCGGATCCATTCCACAGCATAACGCCTGTTAAAATCAGGCATCTCAACATCTTCATTAAAAAACCTGATGCTCATCATTCATTGATTTTAAGCAAATATTCCTTATATTTTTCTTTATAAAAGCGGGTCATTTTCAGCCTTGAAAATTCGAGGAGTTCATTAAAGGATTCTTTTTCCATTGCTTCTTTGAATGCTTCTTCGGGATTTGAAACTTTGTAATGCCTGGCTTCTTCGGATTTCCGTTCTTTGTCGATTTCCCGTTCAAATTCACTGCGTTCGGCCTCAAGCATGCGTGTCACAATTTGCTCCTGTCTTTTCAACAGCTCCGGGGTAATGTTCCGGTTGATAAGGTCATTTTTGCTTTCTTCCAGCATTTGATTTATTTCCCTCAGCTTTTTTGCAGATTCAGTGTCAATATTTTGCTCTGACATGATATCGTTAAGCATTTTTTGCATGATCTCCTGTTCTGCCAGCATTTTGGAAATTTGCTTGCTCATTTGTTTTTGGCCGTTTTTACCTCCCGGCTTTTGTCCTTGTTTCATCATGTCCAGCATTTGCTGTAATTGTTTTTTCAAATTTTGCTGCTTTTGGCGCATTTCACCCATCTTTGGTTTGCCTTGTCCAGGTTTTTGGCATTCCCCCCCACAGCTACCCATGGAATTCATTTGCTGTTGCATTTGATCAAGTGCTTCAGACAACAACAAGGCAACGTTATTGGTATGTGTCATCACCATTTGCTGAGATGTGCGAACCTTGTACAAGCGGTTATTTTCGATGTTGGTCATGATTTTTTCCAGCTCTTTGCGAATATCTTTTTGCTCACCACGAACCACATTTCCTATCTGGGGCACACGAGAACTCAGCGCTGTCAACGAATCATTAATGATATTGAAAGACCGTTGCAATTTACCTTGTTCAATAACAATATCTTTGAACCGGGGATCGCGGCTGTTGATGTTTGAAAATTTTTCTATGAGTTCTTCCTGGTCAAAAGAAAATTGCACAAGGTTGTGTAATAATTGTTTCATGTCTTCGATGTTTTCACTTGCCTGATTCATCATGTTTTGTTCCATCATGCTCATGAGGTTTTCACTCATCTCTTTCATTTTTTCAGAGCTGTTTTCTTGTTGTTCTGATGCTTTATTTTGCTTGTTTTTGTCAAGCATTTCATCGGTTTTCTCCATGCTCTGATCAATTTCTTCAAACGCTTCCTCAAACTCATCCATATTCATCGGTTCTTTCAGGCTTTCATTTTTTTCCAGCGTTTTTTCATAATCTTCCTGTATTTCTTTCATCTTTTCCTCATGATCCTTTTGCTCTTGCTTAAGTTGTTCAGTATTCTCATCCCCTTCTTTTGTTTTTTCACTGAGTTCTTTATGCTCTTCACTCAGCTCTTTGAGTTCATCAATGGTATTTTGCACGCGCTCCTCAACCTCCATGCGCTTCAACATATCAAGGTTACTGTCAAGTTGTTTGTCCAGGTCTTCGTACGACATTTCCATCTCTTCCATCAACTGGTGCATGTCTTCCGTTTCGTTGTTTTTCATAAGCTCCTTAAGCTCTTCCAGCATTTCACGCATTTCATCATCCATAAGGTTTTCCAGCAGCTCTTCAATTTGTTTTTGTTTTTCACGCATGCTTTCTTTTTGTGAGCTGTAAGAATCCATCATTTGATTGCGTTGCTGGTTTTGCCTGTTGATGTCCTGCTTCAGGTTTTCCAGGCTTTGCTGTTTTTTCTCGATTTTTTCCATAACCTGCTGACGCTCCCATGAGCTCATGTTTTTATCAATGAGCTTACGCTGAAGGTCATTTACATCCTTACGCAAAGATTGACTGAGTTTTCTGGCTTCATCAATTTTATTTTCAATGGCCTGATTGGTTTCTTCATTGACTTTATTCAACTCATCGCTGTCTGGAAAGCGGAATTCCTGTACTTGGCTGCGGCTGGTTTTGCTTCCGTTGATGGCATCGTTATCGCCTACTTCAAAAAAATAGGTAATAGCATCAACATCCTCTGTTTTAAACTGGCTAAAATCCCATGCAAAATAAAACTCCTGGGGAGACAGGTTTTTATTGAATTGCACGGGAACAGATTTTAAAGAATCCTGATCATCCCATGCATTATACATAAATTTAAGCGATTTGAACCCGTAATCATCACTGATAACGCCATTGAAATAAAACAGATTGAGATCCGAACTGTCACGTTTCTGCTGGACTTTAATATCAGGATACATATCAGGGATGACATGAATGTTGTACCGGAGCTGGTTATTATTTTTTAAATGTTCGTTTGCCATTTGAATACGGTAGGTTGTACTTCGCAACAGACTGGTGTCGGCAGAAAATATAGCCTGATTGGGTTCTGCTTCCAGAAACGAAGAGTCGGAAAACACAACACGTAAATTATCGGTTTCCCTGGTATTGAAAAACCATTGAACAGAAGATCCTGCCGGCATATTTATATCTCCCTGATTTTGTAGCTCCTGCGATGCTTCACCCGTATAGGCAGGTGGTTGTATTTTTATTCTGTACTCTGTCAGCACCGGTGTTGGTAAAACATCAATTTTGTATTGATCAGAAATTACATCCGCCGCTTCAAAGTGAAATTTCATTGAATTGTTGATGTTTTTAAAATTATACGTAAACAGGTTTGCTTCTTTTTTCTGCATCATCAAATGATTTCCGCTAAAATGAATCCACATTTTATCAGGCATACTTTTCCCATCAGTAGTTACCTTTATCTCCAGGTCCTCCCCCTTTTTTGTTTTCAGTGAATCATTGATCAGCTCAAAAACAAAAGGCGGCGGAGGTACAAAGTGTTCCCTGTATTTGACTATCCGTTGTGTGCCTTCACTCAGGGCAGAAGGCCAGAAAAACAAAGCCAGCAATAATAAAATCGCTGGTGGCACAAGGTATTTGACAAAAGCAAGGCTTTTATTCAGTGGCAGGGCTGATAAAAAGGGCAGTGGTTTCAGTTCAGAGGTTTTTTGGGCTACGGATGCGAGAATGAGGCCTTTGGACTTATCCGTGGCTTTGGCCATATCATAAAGCTCAAGGCTGTTTTCGAGTTTGTCCTGTATGGCAGGGAAATGCTGCCTGAGAATTTGGGAGGCCTGTTTGTATGAAATCCGTTTGCCAATTTTCAAAAAACCAAGTAACGGCCTGACAATAAACCAAATAAAAACACCGGTAATCAGCACCAGTGAAACGTAGAATATCGCCGTGCGGGCAGAAACGCTAAAATGGCCCACGTATTCAAGCAATGCAATGATCAGGTAATATGTACCCACAATAGCGGCTGTAACAAAAATACCACGTAACATCTGGGTTACATAATACCGTTTTATAAAAGCATCCAGCTTTGATATCAGTATGTCAAAATCATTGTTCGTCATGTATTGTTACAAACGGATTATTTGGCCAGCCATTGTTCAGGATCAAGTTTCTTTTGACCGTACCATATTTCAAAATGGACAATGGTTTCATCTTCATCAGCATTGTGATACACCGTGCCGATGCTTTGTTTGGCAGAAACTTTATCCCCTTCAGACACATATACACTTTCGAGATGCGTGTATGTGGTCAAATAGCTTCCATGCCTGATGATGACAGCATTTTGATATCCCGGCACTTTAAATACTTTACGCACTTCACCGTCAAAGATACTGCGAATGCTGCTGCCCTTAGGTGTTGAAATATCTATGCCATTGTTATTAATATACACATTTTTGATCACCGGATGGGCATGTTTCCCGAATTTACTTGTGATAATACCACTAACTACCGGCCAGGGCAACCGCCCTTTGTTGTTGCCAAATTCGGTTGAAATGAGTTTCTCTTCAGGGGTTAGTGTGTATCCGCTGCCGGCATTGCGTTTGGCTTCTGCAGCAATGAGTTTTTCTATTTCATCCTGTAACTGGGCTGCTTTTTTCTTATGCGCTTTGAGTTTTTGTTGCAATTCAGACTGGCGGTTTTCAAGCTCTGTCAACATGACATTTTGTTCCTCTTTTTCGCGCTTGAGTTTCTCTTCTTCTGTTTCGATTTCGCCAAGCAATTCAGTTTTTTCTTCACGAGTGGCATTGAGTTTTTCTATCTGCTCATTAATGTCCTGCTTTGTTTTCACAATGGCTGTTGCCTGTTTACGGCGATATTTTGCAATTTCTTTCAGGTAGGCCAACCGCTTATAAGCCTGGTTAAAATCATCAGCAGAAAAGATAAACAATAACCTGTGGGTAGAGTTTTTGGTTTTATATGCATAGCGGACAAGGGAAGCATAATTTTCTTTCAGGTTATATAAATCCTTTTCCAGCATTTGTATTAAGTTCTCCTTTTCTTCAATACGTTTGTCCAGTATTTCAATTTCATCCACCAGGTGTTGAATAACTTCATTGCGGGATTTTATCTGCTGATTGATCAACAACAAGTTATTGTATGATTTTTTTCTGCCCTGTTTGGTTTCATTCAGCAACTTGTTGGTAAGCTCAATTTGTTTTTGCGCCTGTTTTTTTTGTTGTTCCAATTCCTTGTGCGATTGTGCCTGCCCTTGCATCACCAAAGCACACAACAGAACAAATAAAATCGCATTGATAATATATTTTGTTTTCATCTCATTACTAGCTTGATAATTTACGAAAATACAAATTAAAATCTGACAGGTTCATAGTTTTCCGGTATTTTAAAAGGAGTTTTCAAAGAATCTCCGTATTCTGCTTTTTTATTATCCAGTTCCAGGCTAACATGCTGATTTCCTTTAAGGCTGATTGTAATTTTCGCGGGATATTGCTCATTGTTATCAAATTCCGGGCTGTATTTAATCAGTATCTTATCACCGGTAAGGGTGCTTTTAATTTCTTCTGAGGCAAGTTTATGAGTGTATGGATAAAAACTGAAATATTGTTCGACCCATCCGGGACTGAATATTTTAACTCCGCCCTTAGCATTTTTTGGTTTTTCCGCTTTCAGTTTCATACAGTAGTAACTACTGTCTTTGCAGGGTTTAAGCTTTTTGGACAAGTCAGGCTGTAAGCGGGAATTAAAAACAAACATTTTCTGCAACAGAAGGTTCTGAATGGCCTGAAAACCCGGTTTTATCATTAGTTTCCGGCTAAAATATTCATAACTTCCCTGGTAATATGTTTTATTCATTCTGTCAATGTACTGTAAGCTATCCGGCATCATTAACATACGCATGCCTTCGATGTTCATGGACCTAATAGATACCCAAATCAGGCTGTCGGTGTACATGCGTATGTAACACGTGGCACGTTGTGTGCCTGAAATGGAATCTGTGTATTTCGCTTTGAACCTTAGGTCAAGGATATTGGCATTCACATAACTTGTATCATGGGAAGACAACAGTTCACTTATGGTTATGTGAGGAAATGTAGTGCTTGTAATACGACTTGTTTTGCAAGCATGAAAAAACAGGGTCAAAAAAGCAAATAACGCAAAAACTGTGAATTGATATATGTACAGTTTTATTTTATTCATCAATCAATTTCCCCGTTTCAATTTTTTTCTTTAGTGCTTTCGGTGGTTCTTCTTCTTTGTATAAGTTCAGGGCAGCATTCCAAAGCATTACAGCATCTTCTTTCCTGTCGTTTTTATACAACACATCACCATAATGTTCAACAATAGCAGGCCTGCTGTTTCCACCCATATTATAAGCTTTTTTGATATAAATAAGGGCTTCTTCATAATTTCCGAGCTTATATAATATCCACCCATAAGTATCCTGATAACTGGGATTATCCGGTTCAAGCCCGATGAGTTTTTTTCCCATTATCTTGGCTTTTTCCAGTTTTTGATCTCTTTGAGACAGGTA
The DNA here is from genome assembly GCA_964527535.1 of uncultured Bacteroidales bacterium. Classification (GTDB taxonomy): domain Bacteria; phylum Bacteroidota; class Bacteroidia; order Bacteroidales; family ML635J-15; genus JAQIBY01. The sequence continues at coordinate 28,641 of CAZGPW010000241.1, read as the reverse complement.
ATATGCATAATTGTTGAGTACAAATGTGTTTTCAGGGTCAATTTCAAGGACTTCTTCGAAGGTGCTGTCAGCCAGTTCGTGTTTGTTTGTTTCTTCGTATGCTTCGGCCAGAAAAGTGAGCAGTTCAATTTTAATTTGCTTGTTATCAAAAGGCAATTTTAACCCTTTTTTACAATACTCAATGCTTTTGTCGAATTTTTTAATCTGAAAAGCTGCTACGCTACCATATAAATATGGGAGTGGCTGATGTGGAAAAAGGGTAGTAATGGTATCGCTGTATTGATACATGGTTTCAAAATCACCAAGCTGGTTTTGTATGTAAAGCATCTGTTCCCATATCAGGTATTTATCCCTGTTGCTTTCAAGCACTTGTTTAATTACTGTCACAGCTTCATCGTATTCTTCCACTTTTACAAGAAAATCCGAATATACGGTTAGCGCCTTTGGTTCAGCCGGGTGGGTACGAATAAGGGTATTAAACAACTCCCTTTGTTTTTGCACCTCAAATTCTGAGGTTCCTGTGGTGGTAAGCAAGGAAACCAGCATTTCAATTTTGATGTCCAAATCCATGTCTTCACGTGCAAATGCCTGTTTCAAGTAATCAAAAGCCTTATCATATTCGCCGGTTTGTTGATAGAATTGAGAAATAGATAAAAGAATATCTCCTTCTAAATTTTCGGTGTCTTCGAGCTCATCATAAATTTCCTGTGCTTTTTCTTTATCACCCATGTCGATATACAGTTCAGCAAGAAGGGCTTTGTATTGTGGATTTCCGGGGTATGCTTCCGATAATTTTTTGATTTCATCAATGGCTTTATCCGGTTTATCCACTGATTTATACAACCGCTCTTTTTCAATTGAAATGACATCGGTAACACCAAACCTGTCTTCTGCATCGTTCATCGTTTTGATGGCTTCTTTGGGTTCCCCAATGGATTGATATAAAGAGGACAGCATAAAATAATATTCAAGCCTGTTTGGTTTAAGCTCAATGATTCTTTCCATGGCTTCGCTTGCATCTGCAAATAAACCAGCGTTCTGATAAAGTTGAACAAGGAGAATGTTGTACCAAATATTGTCTTCATCAAGTTCCACCGCTTTTTCAGCGTGTTGACGTGCGGTGCCATAAAACCCCATTTGTGAATTTACTTCAGCGAGTTCATAATACAAAGGAGCCTGGTCATCAATGTATTGTCGTGCCTTTTCAAACTCTATGGAAGCTTGTTCATATTTTCCAAGCATTTTTAACCTGAGTCCTTCCAGCAGGTGAGCATCGTAATGGAATTCTTCATCTGTTTTTACTTTGGTTTCGGTAACGCCCTTGTCGCTTTTTTTCAGGAGCGAACAAGATACAGAAACAACAGACAACAGAAACAAAAACGGTAATATCCGGGTAAATTTTCTCATGATCATGAATTGTTAATTTTGGTGTAATCACCGATGTTTAAATCATCGGCATGATTTTTAATTATCGAATAATTTCCAATCATAGAATTGGTTAGTATGGTATTTTCGATGATGGCATCATCACGAATGATACTGTTCTCAACGTTTGAATTATGAATTTGGGTATTTTCCCCAATGGAAACGTAAGGGCCTACTACGGATTTTTGGATTTTTACATTTTTTCCAATGTAGCAGGGAGGAATGATTACAGAATCAGTTAAAGTAGCCTTGTCGGAAATCAGGTCTTCGTGTTTTAAATAATGCAACATGCGTTGATTGGTATGAACGGTAGCATTTTTATTGCCACAATCCATCCATTCAATAACTTCCCCGGGATAAAATTTCACGCCTTGTTTGTTCATGTTTTCCAATGCATCGGTAAGCTGATATTCACCATTGCCTGTGATTTTATTATCCAGCAGGTATTGAATAGCGTTGCGAAGTTTTTCTCCTTCTTTAAAGTAATAAATACCAATGATGGCCAAATCGGAAACGAATGTTTTGGGTTTTTCAATAAAATCGGTAATTTGTCCGGAATCATTCAGTTTTACCACGCCAAAAGAAGACGGATTTTGCACCTTTTGTACCCATATTGTAGCGTCGTGCTTGTCATTGAGCTTAAAATCAGCCTTGAATAATGTGTCGGCAAAGGCAACAACAATTTTCCCATCCATAGAATCAGCAGCACATTGTATCGCATGAGCTGTACCGAGGGCTTCTTTCTGATGATAAAAACTTGAGATGGCGTTTATTCTGCCGGCAATTTCCTTTAAATGGTTTTTTATCCCTTCATCAAAATCCCCAATGACAAAAGCAATTTCTTCAATGCCTTCGCTCACAACATCGGCAATGTTTTCAACCAAATGCTGTACAATCGGCTTACCAGCCACCGGGATTAACGGTTTTGGTACATTTAATGTGTGTGGCCGCATGCGTTTTCCCATGCCGGCCATGGGGATAATTATTTTCATAACTTCAGTTTTTTCCGGTATGCCCAAAGCCACCGGCTCCTCGTTTTGTTTCGTTCAAGAATTCCACTTCTTTTAAGTCCGCCTGTTCGTGCTTTGCAATAACCATCTGACAGATACGGTCGCCATTTTCAACGGTAAAGGCTTCTGTTGACAAATTTACAAGAATAACACCTATTTCACCCCTGTAGTCCGCATCAATTGTACCTGGTGTATTGAGCACACTTACGCCATATTTCAACGCTAACCCGCTTCGAGGGCGAATCTGCGCTTCATATCCCGGGGGCAGCTCAATGTACAAACCGGTGGGTACAAGCGCTCTTTCCTGAGCTTGCAAGCTGATTGGTTCTTCCAGCGAAGCCCGCAAATCCAATCCCGCCGCATGTACAGTTTTATACTCCGGCAAGGGATTATTTGATTTGTTTACAATATTAACTTTCATCGTCATTCATTAAAAGTTTACAAAATACAATATTTATCGCATAAATGAAAATCAAACCGAATCTTTTTGCCTTACTCTTCGCAACAAATGTTCATTTTTTATTGCAAAAATAATGAAACCTGCAATTAAAAAGGTATTTGTAAGGTATTTAACCCATGCTGTTTGTTGATTAGTCCAGCTAAATAACACATAAATAACTGCAGCGATTAACGCATATAAACCGATTTTTTTCAGGTTATACGGGACAGGGAAATGCTTTTGCCCCAGGTAATAGGAAATTAATACCATGGATGCGTAACAAACAAGCGTTGCAATGGCTGATCCCATATAGCTGATGTAAGGAATAAGAATGATGTTGAGAACAAGGGTAACAAGGGCCCCTGCAATTGCCATCCATGCACCGTACTTGGTTTTATTGCTCAGTTTATACCATACCGATAAGTTAAAATATATACCGAGGAATAAATTGGCAATCAATAATACGGGAACCACAGAAAGGCCTGCATGATAGTCTTCATCAATAAAATGTTTCACAACATCAATGTACCCGGTAATGCCAAGAAAGATAACCAATCCAAAAATAATAAAATACACCATAACCTCTGCAAACAGGTTTTTTGAATGTTTTGATTTCGCCTCCGAAAAGAAAAATGGTTCAGCTGCATACCGGAACATTTGAATAAAAAGGGTCATCATGATTGACAACTTATAATTGGCACCATATATCCCCAATTCAGACATCACATGATTTTGATCTCCCGGCAGCATGTATTTAAGCAAAATCCTGTCGATGGTTTCATTAACCATGCCAGCCAGGCCCCCAATGAGTAAAGGAAAAGAATACCACAACATTTTTCGCAGCAGTGCTTTATCAAAATGGAATTTAACATCAAAAATATCAGGAATCAGCAATATCAGGGTTATTGAACTGGCTAAGAGATTTGAAATAAATATATATCCCACCCCGATGGCGGGATTATAAAACTGCAGTATCAATGCATCAGGGTTGCTTTTTGCCACCGCCGGACACAGAAGCAGAAAAAATAAATTAAAGCCTATATTGACCCCTATATTGATAATTTTTATGACCGCAAATCGCCACGCTTTGTTTTGCTGACGTAGTTTTGCAAAAGGAATGGCCGAAAAAGCATCAAAGGCCAGAATAAAACCAAACCAGCGTATCCATTCGGGGTGTGCCGGGTGTTCCACTAAGTGTGCTATGGGTTGTGCAAAAAGATTGACAAAAAGTACAAAAAGAGAGGAGGTAAAAAGCAGTGATACCAGACTGGTGGAGTAGGTTTTATCAAATTCTGATTTGTGTTGTGAAAACCTGAAAAATCCGGTTTCCATACCATAAGTTAGAATGATAATAAGAAAAGTAACGTAGGCATAAAACTCGGTAACAACACCGTATTCCCCGGGATGAAACACCCTGGTATATAAGGGAACAAGCAAATAGTTCAATAAACGGCCTATCACACTGCTGAGCCCGTAAATTGCGGTTTGTCCTGCCAGTTTTTTTATGCCTCCAGCCATGGTTTATGTCCGGTAAATCATTTTATAATGGCCAGCTCCGGCATCTTTAAATAAGGAACCTACCGGAACGAAGCCAAACTTTTTATAAAAATTCACAGCGTTTTTCTGTGCATAAAGGTACGCATTGTCTTTGCTTTTACCAAGATATGACATCAACTTATGCATCAAGCATTTACCAGCACCCGACTGCCTGTGTTTTTTTACTACGGCCATGCGTTCCAGCTTGACTCCATCTTCAGTTGCCCGCAAGCGACATACAGCAACGGGATTATCGTGAAGAAACAACAAACCATGTTTTGCACCGGCATCTTTTCCGTCAAATTCATCTTTTACATCAAATCCTTGTTCTTCAACAAACACGTTATGACGGATATTCTTTGCGATGTCAAACAATTTACCATTGTGGATATCAAATGCAATAAAACGACAGTCAGAACAATGTATTGTCAGCTTCTTTTTGTTCATTTTCATAGGTTTCATCAACAAGAAGAGTTTTAGCTTTTGATGCCTGGGTGGCAAGTTTGTCACAACGTTCATTTTCTTTCACATCCGAATGGCCTTTTACCCAGTGAATTTTCACCTTGTGTTTTCTGTAAACATCAAGAAACCTGAGCCACAAATCGCGGTTTTTCTTTTTTTTAAACTGGTTTTTTTCCCATGTAAATACCCATCCTTCCTCAACGGCTTCGCAAACGTATTTGCTGTCTGTATAAACATCCACGTTGCTGCCTTCAATTTTCAATGCTTCGAGGGCTTTGATCACGGCAAGAAGCTCCATGCGGTTGTTGGTGGTTTTCCGGTATCCGGCCGACAGTTCCTTTCGCCGATTACCGCTCATCAAAACCACTCCATACCCGCCAGGCCCCGGATTTCCACGTGCCGCTCCATCGGTATAAATGGTTACCTTTGGTTTTTCCATAAGGTGGAAGTTTTTCGGGTGAAAGATAAGGATAAATTCGGGGAAAGTAAAAAAGTTTGCATTACACAGAAGAAAGAGATGTTGTTCGAACTAACAAACCCCAAGCGATGATTTGAACTAAGGTAATAAAAGGTAATTTATCAAAACAGTGACTTTACATCACGATACACATCACCGATGAAAAATTTCATTTTTAAAATGTAGATGGGGCTGGTGAGCTGAAGATCAAGGGGTTTGTTGTCAATCAACATAATCCGGTACCCAATACCCCCACCGATGGCAAAATACCTTAAAAACCGGTAGTGTCCGGTAAGGGTGGCTTCATAATGCATAACAAGTTTATGATGGTACACGTAAGTACTGTCGTTTGCACTTCCTGTAAAATTGCTTCCCCCGATCCCGATTTGTATGGGTAAACTTCCTTCCCAGCGTTTTGTCTGATAAAAAATGTATTCTCCAAACAATGCCAGGTATGTATAGTTCAATTGGGTATGTATGGTATCGCGGATACCGTTGTTGATTTCATAAAAATCCCTTTTGAGCGGTGTAGAAAGACCATACAGCCCAATACCATATTTAAAGGTGTCCGAGTAATTCAACCCCAGGTTAATGCCCCAGATTTTCACCCCGTTGTTAGAAATAAAACTGTTTTTAGAATCAAAGCGGATGAACGGATCCGGGGGCTTTCTCACAGCTGAGCCAATATCCTCTTCAACAATCTGGGCAAGCGCATTATAATTGATGCCAACGATCAAGAAACACAGGCATAAAACGAGGCAGGGTATGTTGACGGGTTTATTCAAATTGTTCTTGCCATTTTTCCCAGTTTTTTCCGTTGATTTTTTTCAACACACCGTGATCGTATTTATACACCATAAACAAACTGCCGTCACGGTGGTATTTTTGCCAGAGGCCGTCTTTTTTACCCATGATGTATTTGCCCCGCAGCTCGGGCTCTCCATTGACATACCAGTGTTGATGCAATCCATCGGGCTCACCGTTCACGTATTCTCCTTCAAATATCAGGGTATTTCCACGGTAATAATGTTTCCAGATGCCGTGTTTTAACCCATCTTTATAACCTCCAACTTCTTTATGATCACCGACATGATACATCCATTCCCCCGATTTTTTACCATCCACATAGCTGCCATGTTGAATTGTATCCCCTTCCGGGCTTAATTCAAGCAATTCCCCGTCAAGTTTTCCGTTATGGTAATTTTCCATTTTGATCAAGCTTCCATCCGGGTAATACCATTTCCATTCCCCGTGTGGTTTGCCTTCCTTGTATCGTCCAACTTGCTCAGTGTTACCATTTCGAAAATAAAACTCCCACATCCCATGTCTTTTACCGTTTTTAAATTCCCCGCGGCACCTCGGTTCTTTGGTAGGGAAATAAAATGTCCAGACGCTGTCTTTCAGGCCTTGTTTTGTTAAATCCCCTTCACCTTCCAGATCTCCCTGACGGTTGTATTCCATGGCTTTGTCCAGGCTGCCGTCTTTATCATAGGATTTATGCATACCAACCGGAATGCTGTCAATAAATGCCCCCTCGTATTTGATGTTTCCGTTGTTGTAATAGGTTTGTTTGAGTTCCGCTTTCAGTTTTTCAGCTTCTTTTTCTGCTACAATGCGTTTGCCCATCCTGTAATGGTGTTCTTCTATGATGTTACCGGCTTTATCGTATTTTCTGTACCTGCCGTGCTTTTTGCCATTGATGTAATGTGTTTCCGTTTCGATCTGGCCGGCGGGATAAAATGTAAGCCATTTTCCAGCTTTTTCGCCGTTGCTGTTTTTCCGGTTTACCATTGAGCTTTCTACCAAAAATCCATTAAAATATTCAAATAAATTGATCACTTTCCCTGATTCATCGTATTGTTTTCCCAGTCCGTGTTTTTTTTCCTTGTCGTAATTGTATGTGTATTTTAAGTATCCCTCTTCTTTATCGTAAAAAAAGGATTTACCATTGAGTTTGCCATTAAAATACAGCTCTTTGGACACCAGGATGTTTTGCGTAGAATCTTTTTTTTCAACGGTTTTGTAAGTGTTATAATACCCGTGCTTTTTTCCGTTTTTGTATTGAATCTTTTTTGTGAGATTACCATTTTCATCGTAAAAAACCCAAGTGCTGTCAAGCTCATGGTTTGTTCGCTTCCCTTTCGAGCGGATTTGCCCGTTGGGATAATAGTTGATCCACACGCCTTCAGGCTGACCGTTTTTCATGTACCCTTCGCTGCTTTTCTGTCCGCCGGGATAATAAAACACATTGTACCCATTGGGATCAATGTCTTTTTCCTGCGCTATAGCTGATGTTGACGCAAAAACTAAAACTACTGTTATGAAGAAAAAACAATATCGCATGACAAAACAAATATCCGACTCTATTTTGAAATAACGTAATAATTTGTCTATTTTTATACTTTTAATGTAAATAATAAAAATTTAATTGCGTATGAAATGTTTATTAATAAGTAACTCAACCATGGCCGGAGAGGCATATCTGGATTATCCCAAGCACCAGATCGCAGAAACATTGGGAAAAGAAAAAATAACTGCCTTATTTATTCCTTACGCTGCCGTTAGTTTTTCATGGGATGAATATGAAGACAAGGTAAAAACTCGCTTCAATGAAGTGGGTCATGATGTGGTGGCCATCCACAAATTTAAGGACCCGGTAAAAGCCGTTGAAGATGCTGATGCCATAGTTATTGGTGGCGGGAACACATGGAACCTTGTACGGGTAATGCGGGATAACAATTTGCTTGATCCGATACGCAAAAAAGTGCTTAACGGCACACCATACATAGGATGGAGTGCTGGTTCAAATGTAACATGTCCCACCATAAAAACCACCAACGACATGCCCATCATTGATCCTCATGGCTTTGATGCCCTAAACCTTATTCCGTTCCAGATCAATCCGCATTTCCTGGATAAAAAAGCCCAGGGACATGCTGGTGAAAGCCGTGAAGACCGTATCAATGAGTTTCTTGTGCTGAACAAAAACATGCCGGTCGCCGGACTTCGTGAGGGATGTATGTTTCTCATCGAAGGCGATAAAATGAAACTCATCGGTATCCATCCGCTGAGGTTGTTCAAATACGGAGAAGAGCCCCAGGAACTGGATACGGATCAGGATTTTACATTTTTGCTAAAACCATGATAAAAAAAGCCGGAAATTTCCGGCTTTTTTGTTTTTATAAGCAAGTTGGATTATTTCTCATCAACAATTTTCAGTTTTAATTCTTTCAGTTGCTCATCTGAAACCGGAGCAGGTGTATCTATCATGATATCACGTCCGGCGTTGTTTTTGGGGAAAGCGATGTAATCACGGATGCTGTCGCTACCGCCAAAAAGGGCACAAATCCTGTCAAAACCAAAAGCAATGCCGCCATGGGGAGGCACACCATATTGAAAAGCATCCAGTAAAAACCCGAACTGTGCGCGGGCTTCTTCATCTGAAAAACCGAGTAATTTAAACATGCGTTGTTGCTCTTCGGTATTGTGAATCCTGATGGATCCGCCACCAAGCTCCACACCATTTATGACCATGTCGTAAGCGTTGGCACGTACCTTTCCTGGTTCTGTATCCATAAGTTTGCTATCCTCTGCTTTTGCCGAGGTAAACGGATGATGCATGGCATGATACCGCTTGGTTTCTTCATCCCATTCGAGCAGTGGAAAATCTACCACCCACAATGGAACATACCTGCCGGGTGTGCGTAAATTGAGACGACTGCCCATTTCAAGCCGCAACACCGATAATTGTTCTAGTGTTTCCTGTTTGTTTCCGGCCAATATCAGCATAAGGTCTCCTGGTTTGGCATGCATTGCCTCAGCCCAGGTTTCCAGGTTTTCGGGGGAGAAAAATTTGTCAACCGATGATTTGAAACTGCCGTCTTCATTGTATTTTACATACACCAAACCTTTAGCACCCACCTGGGGCTTCTGGACAAATTTTGTGAGCTCATCCAGTTGTTTTCGTGAGTATGAAGCGCAATTGACGGCACATATTCCCCCAATATATTCTACCGTATCAAACACTTTAAACCCTTTGTTTTGTGCAAGATGCGATATTTCCTGTATTTCCATACCGAAACGGAGATCAGGTTTGTCGGTGCCATATTTTTCCATGGCTTCGTGCCAGGTCAAACGCTTAAAGGGCAGCTCTATATCCAGGTTTTTAACCGTTCTGAAAAGGTGCTGCACAAGCCCTTCAAACTGTTTCATGATGTCCTCTTTATCCACAAAAGACATCTCACAATCAATCTGTGTAAATTCAGGCTGGCGGTCGGCACGCAAATCTTCATCGCGGTAGCATTTTACCAGCTGAAAATATTTATCCAGGCTGCCAAGCATGAGTAACTGTTTGAATGTTTGCGGCGATTGGGGCAGTGCATAAAATGTCCCGGGGTGCATACGTGACGGCACAACAAAATCACGCGCTCCTTCGGGGGTGGATTTTATCAGGTTCGGCGTTTCAACTTCCAGAAAACCGCTTTCATCCAGATATTTACGGGTTTCACGTGCTATTTTATGACGCAGGATAAGGGCATCTTTTACGGGATTCCGCCGGATATCAAGGTAACGGTACTTCATGCGCAACTCATCGCTGCCGTCGCTTTCGTTTTCGATGGTAAAGGGTGGTGTTGCTGATGCAGATAAAACCTTCAGTTCATCGGGAAATATTTCTATCTCGCCGGTAGGCATGTTGTCGTTTTTGGAGTAACGCTCAACCACAATACCTGTGGCTTTTAGCACATATTCCCGTCCGCATTTTTCTGCCGTGTCAAGGATTTTTTTGTCTGTTTTGCTCTCATCAAACGCCAGTTGGGTAACGCCGTAACGGTCACGCAAGTCGATCCAGATCATACCGCCTTTATCTCGTTTACGTTGTACCCAGCCACTCAGTGTCACATTTTGTCCTTTGTTTTCGATGCGTAATTCGCCGCAATTGTGTGTTCTGTACATACCGATAGATTTTAGCGGCAAAAATAGTAAAATTGAGGGGATGTTGAAATTTATATGATCAAACAGTTGGAAGTCCGGAGACGGAAGTCGGAAGCGTTGTCATGACCAAAGCCGAAAGACCGGAAACCAGGGTTGAAAAACAATAACTTTTCAGGGGGCGTCATACGCTCCCGGCATCTATTATCTTCTAATGATCAGCTTTTCATTAAAAACATGATTCGGGGAGTTATATTTAAGCAGATAAATGCCGGCGGAATGGGACTGTAAATTTAACGTTTCTGAACCACGTGTATTCTTTTTATCCAGCAGTTGTCCATTCACTGAATATAGAGATAAAACTCCTTCTTCTTCAGGTAATTCCACGTACAGATAATCATCTGCCGGATTTGGGTAAATACTCCATTTTACGTTATCATCAGATTTAGGAGAATCTTCCATTCCTACAGGCAAGTTATCAAAAACAGGTAATTGAATATGGCTGGGATATTCCGGTGAAAAATAAACTTTTTGCATTGCAACCCGTGGTGACATATCATTTCCCTGGTAATTATAAGTTTGGCCGTCATTAGGTTTACGACGGAAGAAATCATAATCCATTAAAGGTAAATTTGGGTTGGATTGATATCTCGGATAATTCCCGCTACTGATTAATATCTTTATTTTATGGTCTTTACCCCAGACATAACCTATTGGCAACATTTTAAACTTATATTCATAAATTGAATCTGATTCAATATTGGTATAAGGAAGATTAACGTCTTCATTACCATTATAAATTGACCTGGCATATTCTCTCGCACGTGCATTTACACATCCTTCAACAACAAACATTTCTCTTCCGTCGGGATATACATCAAGAATACGAACAAAGAAATCAGTATCGGTTTTTCCAATTCCTGTAACTTCAGACCGCGCATAAATAGTTGCCTCCGGAAACCCGAGAATTCTCAGTGAATCCTGAATTTGTCCGCTTGTAAATTGTATCACACCTTGATTGTCCATCGTATAATTAACAAAAAGAGAATCGGCTAAATTCATTTGACCCTGAGCACGTCTTTGGGGGCCCTCTGGAGTGTTGATTGTCATATTTGCACCACCAACAGTAATTACGGGATCATCAGGATCATGGATATATGAATGGCTGCCTTCATCTTCTGTTGGCATTTGCTGATCAATGGTACTTTCTCCGTGTAAATAAAAATTTGTATGATTTATCCCCTGCTCGAAAGGAAAACTATCACATTCCATCCAGTAATTTCCGGCATTATCATTTTCCGGGATACCATCATTTACAGGCCCTGCAATGTATAACCTTACAGAGGGAATATTTTGGAAATCCGTAATGGGTTTATCCTCAACAGTATCTTGAAGTGGCATCAGGGGAGGATCCAAAACGGGCAAGGTATAAGAATAAGGTATGGTATCGTTTTGAGTCTGAATTTCCACCGGAAGGTTGTCCAGGGTAGTTTGCCCTGCAAGATACTGAATAAACATATAGTACGGTTTAATATAATCCTCAGAAGGCACCCTGACTGATGTCGTACTATCAATTGGCTGCCATTGATCACTTTCAGGAATAATAAACTTAGGTTTTCCTGTTTCAGGTACGCCTTTTTTATTAATTGTATATCTGAACCAGTTTAAAAGTTCTGAATCCATAATTTCACTTATTGATGATGAGTCACTAAGAGAAAAATTGTCATAAATTGTGTTTAAACCAATAACATCAGTGACATTTTCGGGATATTGCACATCACCTGTGGATCGACTTCCTATAGTCTGATGAGCCCAGGGGCCTATAATCAGTTTTTGCAGATCATGGGTTTGTTGTGATAAGGCCTCTTCTTTCATCCTGTTAAAACTATGTATCTGTCCGTCAATAAAGATATCCCACCATCCGGTGAGGTGATAAGCAGGGACGTCCATATTTCTGAACCTGCTGAAATTACCCGTACTATCCGGATTTCCTGCTGCATCAACAGGGGCATAACTCACATCCATTGCTGAACGGAGGGGACTATCAGGATAATAACCCGGCTTTGAATTTTCCACAAGCAGAAAATCTATTGCATTTTTCGCAACATCAGCTTTATTTGAAAGATTATAATCTGATGAACTATGCAAATTATTCATGATACTTGTATCTGTAGTATTCAAACTATCATCTACCAGACTATAAACCTGTCCGGTTATCCAGTTGTCAACTAAAGCTTCTCGGTAAACTCCGTTATTTGTCAATGTAGATGAGTAATGATCAGCAGAGGCAACAATCGGCATAATTGATTGCAATCCGGATTGAGATGAATTGACAGGATGAGCTGCAGCAAGTGAATACTGAGAGTTTCCGAGTGCACTTGCCCCTATCATGCCAACAGAGCCATTGGTTACAAGAAATGTATCTGCTTGCTGATCGCCATCATAATCATATACACGCTCTACATCGTTGAGAAGACGGTGAAGTGTTTGATATCCATCCTCATGTTTATTCGCATTACGTGGATCAGAGGGACTTGTTATATCGATGTTATAATTGATGTAAGGATGATATGGGTTTTTATTCCATCCATCACTGTACATTGGAAAATACACTCCGGATGAAGCATTTGCCCCCCTCATATCCTGAGTTCCATATGCATAACCAAAAAATGCAAATAAAGGCCCTAATTCATCTCCGTTTTTGTTATATGGGGTTCTTGTAAAAACCAGGGGTAACTGATATGGATTAGGATTAACTTGATTATCAATTGAATCATAAATCAGATACTGCGTATTTTTAGACATTAATTGAATTGTTACATCTCCTGTGCCCGGAATGTTGATAATTGAAACTAATGAATCCTGTATAACCGGAACATACATATCCATCTTCAGGGTAGTACTGTCAAACATCTTTATATCACGAGTCTGCTTTTCATAAAGTTCATCAAGCCCATCTATTGTTCCATTTGGAATAACCTGTGATATAGCCGGAATTGACATCAATAAAACAGACCATAACATTAATAATCTTTTCATACCAATATATTTTACCGGCAAAATTAATAAAAATGAGGGTATATTTTGCTTTTATACCGATATGTGTTTAATTGTATTTTTCTTTTTTCTACCATTATTACGGTCAATTATCCCATTACAAAAAATCGCTCATAATAGGTAACAAATTGTTACTAACATTTTGTTTGTTATATTGGTTGTAATACCACAAATCCTCAAGTGCTAATTCAGTAAATTTATGTTTTCATTATCAAAGGATTGGATTAACTTTGTAAAAAAAAATGATTTCATGGCTTTGTTGCCCATATATGATGTGATTGTTGTCGGGGCCGGACATGCCGGATGTGAGGCTGCCGCTGCTGCTGCCAACCTGGGGTCTTCGGTGTTGCTTGTCACCATGGATATGAACAAAATTGCGCAGATGTCATGCAATCCTGCCATGGGTGGCGTAGCAAAGGGACAGATTGTAAAAGAACTGGATGCCCTTGGTGGATACAGCGGAGAAATTACCGACAAATCCATGATACAATTCCGCATGCTGAACCGCAGCAAAGGCCCGGCCATGTGGTCACCGCGTGCACAATGCGACAGGATGGTTTACAGCATCACGTGGCGTGAATACCTCGAACGCATTCCGACATTGGATTTCTGGCAGGGTAATGTGAATGCATTGATCTTTGAAAACGGCAAAATTGCCGGCGTCAGGACAACACAGGACATTCCCATTTACAGCAGGTCTGTAATTTTAACCACAGGCACCTTTCTCAATGGCCTGATGCACGTAGGTCAACACAAAGAAGAAGGAGGCAGGGCTGCAGAACCCCCGGCCAAAGGGCTGACCCAACAATTATCATCCCTGGGGATTACATACGATCGCATGAAAACCGGAACTCCCATGCGCATTGACGGCAGAACCGTTGATTTCTCCAAACTAACGGAACAAAAAGGGGATGAAGACATTCAATATTTCTCCTTTCTGCATGCCGGATTGGAAAAACCATTTTTAACACAAAGGTCCTGTTACACCTGCGAAACAAGAAAAGCCGTGCATGAGGTCTTAGGTGAAGGGCTGAATGCCAGTCCGCTTTACGACGGCACCATCACCAGCATAGGCCCACGTTATTGTCCCAGCATTGAAACGAAACTCCAGACGTTTCCGGATAAAGATAAACACCTTTTATTTCTTGAACCCGAAGGTGTGAATACGAATGAGTATTATTTAAACGGTTTTTCCTCCTCTCTTCCCTGGGATGTACAGCTAAAGGCATTAAAGCAGATTAAAGGATTTGAAAATGTCAAAATTTATCGTCCGGGTTATGCGATAGAATATGATTTTTTTCATCCGACACAGCTTTTTGCCACCATGGAAACAAAAGCCATTGAAAATCTTTATTTTGCCGGTCAGATCAATGGCACAACCGGATATGAAGAAGCCGGGGCACAAGGCATCATTGCCGGCATCAACGCGCATTTGAAACTCAACGGCAGGGATGATTTCATTCTCAACCGTGATGAGGCTTATATTGGCGTTCTGATTGATGATTTGATCACCAAAGGTGTTGATGAGCCATACAGGATGTTTACTTCCAGGGCAGAATACAGGATATTGTTACGTCAGGATAATGCGGATGTACGTCTTACAGAAATTTCAAATAAATTGGGATTGGCTTCCGAGCAGCGCATGAAAAAACTTGAGCGTAAAATAAAACAACGGGATGATCTGGTAGATTTTACACATAATTTCAGTTGTAAACCCGATTATATAAACGCTAAACTACAACAACTTGGAACATCTCCATTAAAGCAAAAAGTGAAATTGAAAAATGTGATTGCGCGCCCGCAGGTACATTTTACAGATATGGAAGCTGTCATACCACAGTTGAAAGATAAAATTGCTTCATATGATGTTCCTGCAGAAATTCGTCAGGCCGCTGAAATACAATTAAAATACCAGGGTTACATAGAACGTGAACGCATGCTTGCTGATAAAATGCACCGCCTTGAAAACATTTCAATTACAGGCCTGAATTATGAAAATATACAATCATTATCAACTGAAGGAAGGCAAAAATTGCAAAATATTCAACCAAAAACAATTGGACAAGCATCAAGAATAAGTGGTGTAACACCTTCGGATATAAGTGTTTTACTTGTTCATCTTGGACGTTAAATTTAATTGTTCCACGTGGAACAACATTAACATAAAACAACATTTATATGAAAACAATAAAAGGAAAACTCATTGACATCGTACAAAGACGCATCTACAACGCTGCGGTACAGGTTGAAAACGGTAAAATAGCAAAAATCGAGAAAATAAAAGAGAACCAGGAGCATTATATCATGCCGGGTTTTATAGATGCGCATGTTCACATTGAAAGTTCAATGCTGAATCCATCGGAATTTTCGCGTTTAGCTGTTCAGCATGGTACAGTAGCCACCGTTTCTGACCCCCATGAAATTGCCAATGTGTGTGGCATTGAAGGCGTGGATTACATGATAAAAGACGCCGAAAAAAGCCCTTTGAAACTGCATTTTACAGCGCCTAGTTGTGTGCCGGCAACTGGTTTTGAAACATCAGGGCATGTATTGGATTCAAAGGCCATAGAAACATTACTCAAAAAAGACAAAATTGTTGCATTGGGTGAAATGATGAATTTCCCGGGTGTCATTCACAATGATCCCGAAGTACATGCAAAAATCAAAGCGTCTCTTGACCAAAACAAACCTGTTGACGGCCATGCGCCGGAAATAACAGGAAAAGACGCTGAAACGTATATCAATGCAGGCATCACCACAGATCATGAATGCGCAAGCCTGAATGAAGCGCTTGAAAAGATCGATAAAGGGATGAGCATTCAAATACGCGAAGGATCCGCTGCTAAAAATTTTGATGCGCTACATTCATTGTTATCATCTCACCCGGAAAAATGCATGTTGTGTACCGATGACAGCCATCCCGATGATCTGAAACAGGGCCATATCAATAAAATTGTTGCACGGGCATTAAAAGCCGGCCACAATTTATTTGACGTTCTGCGTGCAGCCTCGTTAAATGCAGCAAAACACTATAAGCTTAATGTTGGCATGCTACAAAAAGGTGATCCGGCAGATTTCATTTTGGTGGATACCATTGAAGATTTCAATGTTCTATCGGCATACATTGATGGTGAGCTTGTTTTCGATAACGGAAGGATAATGTTTCAGGTATCTGAAACCAAACCCATAAACAACTTTGTTTTATCATCTCATTTATTGCCAAAGGAATTTGAAATCACCTCCGATGGGTCACGTTTTAAAATTATCCAGGCATTTGATGGTTCGCTTCTTACCGGTATGTTTGAACATAGCCTTCCGAAAATGAACGGTAAATTACAGCCTGATCCACTCAGCGGTATAAATAAAATCACCGTTGTGAATCGTTATGAAAAAAATCCTACACCTTCCATTGGTTTTATTCAGGGTTTTGGCATCAACCGTGGGGCTATAGCTTCTACGGTAGCGCACGATTCCCATAATATTGTTGCGATTGGGGTTGATGATGAAAACATTGCTAAGGTCGTCAACAAACTTATTGATACAAAAGGTGGCCTTGCCTTGACAGATGGAAATGAAATCTATCATTTACCATTGCCTGTTGGCGGCCTGATGTCTTCAGAAAACGGGGATATCGTAGCCGAATCATACAAAGCGTTGAACAGCAAATCTTCCGATATTGGTTGCAGCCTCAACGCTCCGTTTATGACCATGGCATTTATGGCCCTACTCGTTATTCCGAAACTAAAAATAGGCGACAAGGGGTTGTTTGATGTGAGTACATTTTCGTTGACACAAATTGAAGCGGATTAGTTCCACGTGGAACATTTTTAAATTATTGAGACTTTACCCTGCGATTGAACAAATTAAATAATTTATGTTTTAGAATTTATTTTGATCTTTGACTTTTGGTTTTTGAACTTATTTCTCATTGTATTCAATGACATGAAAATTTGTTTTTCAAATCAGGCTGTATGTTAAATCTATCAACTATAATTTTATGAGAGCAGTAATACAAAAAGTAACCAACGCAAAAGTAACATCAGGAAATAAAGTGACCGGTAAAATCGGAAACGGGTTGTATATTTTACTGGGCGTTTCTGAATCGGATACCCCTGAAGATGCCTTGTGGCTCAGCAATAAAATCCACAAGCTCAGGGTTTTTGAAGATGAAGCGGGGAAAATGAATTTATCAATAGACGATATTGACGGTAATTATTTGGTTGTCAGCCAGTTTACTCTTCATGCCATGACTAAAAAAGGCAACAGGCCTTCTTTTATCAAAGCAGCCAAACCACCATTAGCAACAGATCTTTATCAGCAATTTATTGATAATCTTGAGTCTTTATCTGATAAAAAAGTTGAAACCGGCGTATTTGGTGAATACATGTACATTGATTCCTGTGCAAGCGGTCCGGTTACCATCATTATTGACACTAAAAACAAAGAATGATTATGAAAAATACATGGCTTTTCATGGTTACTTTATGCCTTGGTTTGTGTTTTTCACTTTCCTGTACCGACGATAACATTGACAGTGGTATCAAGGGCTATATTGAATATGGTGAAGTAAACTGCGATCTTCCCAGGGAATTCTGGACTTTTCATCCATACAACGGTACCGTCTATGCCGTTCCCTATGATTCTGTATCCGGCTATGGAAATTACACGGCCATATCAGACAGCACTCAGGCCACCAATGGCGAATTTACCATCGGACTCTCTCCCGGCCATTATTACATCATCACTGAAGATTACCAGTATTTTACCAACGACAACCATGTTGTGGTACACCTTAATCAGGTAAGTGATCCTGATTTTCAATTTCATAAGTGCTTATAACCACTTTTTTAAACAATTGGTTATTGGTTAATTAAATTTACTTAGTTTTTATACCTTTGCATTGAACATAAAACAAATCAACATGATATCAACAAACGATTTTAAGAACGGCACCTACATTGAATTTAAAGATGGTATATATCAGGTAGTGGATTTTCAACATGTGAAGCCCGGTAAAGGCTCTGCTTTTGTCCGTACAAAACTTAAAAACATCGAGACAGGGCGTGTCATCGAAAACACGTTTAATTCAGGTGTAAAAGTTAAAGACGTGCGCATCGAATACAGGCCATACCAATTTCTTTACAAAGACGAAATAGGTTACACATTTATGCATAATGAAACTTATGAACAGATTACCCTGACTGAAGACCTGGTCGAAAATGCTGATCTCATGAAAGGCAGCCAGGAAGTACAGATCATGTTCAATGCAGAAAAAGAAATGCCCATAGCGGCTATCCTGCCCCCTTTTGTTGAGCTTGAAGTGACATACACTGAACCCGGTGTTAAAGGCGACACAGCTACCAATTCCCTTAAACCGGCTACAGTTGAAACCGGTGCTGAAATCAATGTTCCCCTTTTTATTAACATAGGTGATGTGATAAAAGTGGATACCCGTACACGTGAATACAATGAAAGGATAAACTAACCTATTTAAAAACAACAGTCCATGGAATCCAAAAACATTTCATTCAACAAACAGGTTATTGAAAAACAAATATCAAATGCAAAAAATGCTTTCAGTGCAACGGATAATATTTTACTTAAGCGCATATTTTCGTTGATTGACCTGACTTCCCTGAACACCCAGGATACTGAAGAAAAAATCCGTTCAATGGTTTATAAAGTCAATGGGATTAAATCTGCATACCCTGACATGCCTGATGTTGCGGCAATTTGTGTTTACCCTCCTTTTGTTAAGCTAGTCAAAGAGACCTTATCACGTGATCACATCAATGTAGCGGCTGTCTCCGGATGTTTTCCTTCCAGCCAAACCTACCTGTCTGTAAAACTGGCCGAATGTGAAATAGCCACCAACAAAGGTGCTGATGAACTGGATATCGTGTTGTCTGTGGGCAGGTTTTTTAGTAAAGATTATACGTATTGCAGTACAGAAATAAGCCTCATAAAAGAAGCCATTGCACCAACCCATTTAAAGGTTATACTGGAATCCGGATTAATGGAAGACCTGTCTGATGTATATAACGCTTCTATGCTGGCATTGAAATCGGGTGCTGATTTCATAAAAACTTCTACGGGAAAAGATAAAAAATCGGCAGACCCTGTATCTGTATATGTCATGTGCAAAGCCATCAAAGATCATTACGAAGATACCGGATTTAAGGCGGGTATTAAACCTGCAGGCGGTATATCAACTCCCGATGATGCCATCACATATTACGCCGTTGTTTCTCATGTTTTAGGTGATGAGTGGTTAAACAATAATCTGTTTAGAATTGGCGCCAGCCGCCTTGCCAATAATTTGCTTACCGTTATTGAAGGTAAAGAAGTGAGTTATTTTTAGTATATTTTGATTGATTCATGCAACCACATCATATTCCCTGAGTGCTTCGTTCAGTGATGTTTTTTTGTCGGTGGATGCTTTTCGTTTTCCGATTATCAGTGCACAGGATACCTGGTATTCGCCCGCATTGAAACTTTTTGTGTATGAACCCGGTATAACCACTGAACGCTCAGGAATGTATCCTTTAATTTCTTTAGGCTTGTTTCCGGTGACATCAATGATTTTTGTGCTTGCCGTTAACACCACATTGGCACCGAGCACAGCTTCTTTACCCACACGTACACCTTCAACCACGATGCACCTTGATCCGATAAATGCATTATCTTCGATTATCACGGGCGCTGCCTGTACAGGTTCGAGTACACCGCCAATTCCAACACCACCGCTTAAATGTACATGTTCACCAATTTGTGCGCATGACCCAACGGTTGCCCAGGTATCCACCATGGTATAACCACCTACCCAGGCACCTATATTGACATACGACGGCATCATGATTACCCCCTTGCTAATGTATGCACCATACCTTGCAATGGCGTCCGGAACAACCCTTACGCCTTGTTTTTTATACCCTTTTTTTACCGGTATTTTATCGTGATACTCAAATATGCCGTCATCAATTTCTTCCATTTTCCTCAACGGAAAGTACAATATCACCGCTTTTTTAATCCACTGATTTACTTTCCAACCGCTTTCCTTGCTTTTATCAGGTTCCGCCACACGTATTTCCCCTTTATCCAAGCCTTCTATCGTATCAAAAACCGCACGTTGCACATCATCATTTCCCAACAGGCTTCTGTCGTTCCAGGCATTTTCAATCAATTCAATCTTTTTGTCCATAACCATTGATTATTCGTCGTTACAGCATTCCCAGTTCCAGTTTGGCCTCTTCGTTCATCATCGATTTATCCCATGGGGGATCAAAGACAAGCTCAACCTCAACATCGCTAACACCTTCTGCCCTTTTTACAGCGGTTTCTGTCATCATCACAACGCTATCAGCAACAGGGCAATTTGGTGCAGTCAAGGTCATTTTAATTAATGCTTTTCCCTTATCATCCACATCCACCTCATAAACAAGACCCAAATCATATATGTTGACCGGGATTTCAGGGTCAAATACAGTTTTTAGTTCTTTTACAATGTTTGTCAATACAATTTGTTTGTCCATAATGCAGGTGATTATTTTTTTTGTTTAAAAGCCAGCGCAAAGGCTTTAACGCGTTTTATCATCGCCAATAAACCGTTTGACCTGGTTGGAGATAAATGCTGATGGAGGCCTATTTCATCCACAAAATACAAATCTGCATTCAACACATCATCCGGTGTTTCACCTTCAAAAACCCTGGTAACTAATGAAGCAATGCCTTTTGTAATAATGGCATCGCTATCCGCCTTAAAGGTCATTTTACCATCTTTTAATTCAGCGTTTATCCACACATTTGACTGGCAACCATGTATTAAATTTTCCTCTGTTTTTTCATCACTGCTCATGCTTCCCAATTCATTTCCCAAATCAACCAAATAAGCGTACTTATCCATCCAGTCATCAAACACTGAAAATTCTTCAATGATTTCTTGTTGTTTTTTTTCAATACTCATGTTATAAAATCTTAATTAAATAAAAATACAAATTATAAATTTAATTGTTTACTCCCAATAAAATACCGGACACCTTTTTAATGTTCTCAGCCAGTTTTCCGGCTTCCTGTTTGGTATTATACAAACCAAATGATGCCCTAACGGTACCGGAAATTCCGTAACATTGCATGATGGGTTCGGCACAATGATTACCTGTTCTTACAGCTATTCCGTTTTTATCTATTAATGTACCAACATCGTATGGGTGTAATCCTTTAACATTAAATGATATGACAGATATTTTATCCTGTGCTGTGCCATAAAATGTCATGTTATCAATGCGTTTTAACTGTTCAATGGCATAATTATAAACTTCTTTTTCATGTTTGGCAATCTCATCAATACCAACATTTTCAATGTATTTCAAGGCTGCTCCCATGCCAATGGCACCAATGTAATTTGGTGTTCCTGCTTCGAACTTGAAAGGCAACTTATTGAAGGTGGTTTTTTCAATGCTTACGCTTTCAATCATTTCACCGCCATATTGATAAGGTGGAAATTTTTCCAGCCATTTTTCTTTGGCATACAACACCCCAATGCCTGTGGGGCCGTACAATTTATGGCCACTGAACACAAGAAAATCACAATCAATGTCCTTCACATCCACTTTCATGTGCTGAATGCTCTGGGCAGCATCAACCAACACCGGAATATTGTGTTTATGGGCTATTCTTGTAATTTCTTTTACAGGATTGATGGTACCAAGCACATTGGAAACCTGAGTCACGGCAATGAGTTTTGTCCTTTCTGTGATTATACTTTTCATTTTTTCCAATGAAATGCTGCCGTCATCTTCAATTCCAAGCACCACAAATTTTGCTTTCTTTTTTTTACAAAGCATCTGCCAGGGGACAAAATTTGAGTGGTGTTCCATTTCGGTGACAATGATTTCATCGCCCTCTTCTATCATTGTTTCAGCACATCCGTTAGCAACCAGGTTTATTGATTCTGTGGTTCCCCGTGTGAACACAATTTCATTTGATGACGAAGCATTGATATAATCAGCAATGTATTGCCTCGTTTCTTCATGCTTTGTCGTGCATACCTCACTCAGGTAATGTACACCCCGGTGTATATTTGAATTGTACTTTTTATATATCTCTTCAACAGCATCAATTACTTGTTGCGGCTTTTGCGTTGTGGCAGCGTTATCAAGATAAACCAAGGGTTTATTGTACACTTTCTGCGACAAAACAGGGAAGTCTTTTCTTATATACGAAACATTCATCAACTTTTGTGTTTAAAATGTAAATGTACAAATTTTATTTCACCCATTCCACTTCTTTAATGTCAAATTCATGCACCGTTCCGTTTTCTGATTCCATTCTGGCCTTTCCATCTTCGCAAATATCAATGATTTTGGCTTTAAAAACTTTTTTACCTGATCTATAAGTTTTCCATGACTGGTAACCGGTAAGCCGGTCAAGGTAAGTTGATTTTATCGTATTAAATGCATGATTTTTCAATTTATGATACCAATATTCCACATGATCAATCAGCTTTTTCAAAACACTTTCCGGGGTTTCTTTTTCTATTCCAGCCAGGATTAATGAGGTGGGGTTTTTTATGTTACTCTGAAATTTTTTCTGATTGACATTTAAACCTATCCCGGCGACAATGCAATTTATATTTTCCTGCTGAATTTCAGATTCTATCAAGATGCCCCCAATTTTTTTGTTTTCCACTAAGATATCATTTGGCCATTTCACAAGGCTTTTTAACCCGTAATTTTTCATTAAATCATCAATGGACAGGGCAATGATCATTGAAAAATAAAATTGCCTGTGTGCTTCTAAAAATGACGGGGAAAAAACCATGCTGCATGTGAGATTTTTTCCTGGATCTGCATGCCAAAAATTGCCGCTGTATCCCCTCCCTTTTTTCTGATCATGGCAAAACAACACAAATGGTTGTTTATTTTCAAGCCATTCACGGTGCCTGAACACTTCCCTGTTGGATGAATCACATTGTTTGATAACGTAAACCTTCATGTTTTACAATTTTAACTGAACAGCACATTCAACAAAATCAGCCTGCGTAAAATTGGATTTGATAAACAACCCAACGTTGGCGTTCCACCGGTGTTTTTTATTTATTTCTTTGATGTAATACCTCAACCCCAAACGATTGCTGTTAATGTTTTTTATTGTTTTTACCATGCCTTCCTGCCGGTCAAAAATATCGCCGTATTCACGCAAAAAAGGTTTTGCAATGTCCACAGCACATTCACCATACACAGCAAATTTTCCCATCATCACTTCCTGTCCAAAATATACACTTGCATAAATGGATTTAAAAAAAGCATCGTTTTTATCCAATAGCATTTCCGATAACAAAAAGTTATTAAAACCACTGTAATACCCAAGTGTTGTACCAAAAGATACAGCATACACAGCAGAAAGGTTTTGCCCGGTTCCGAATGAGAATGAATACACAGGATATACAGGCCCGCCAAAAGGTTTCATGGTTGAACCGTAAGCATGAAAACCACTGCCGTATCTAATATACCAGTTCCATGTGGTATCAATTTGCCGATACGCATTTTTTGCAAACTTTTCAGGGTAATTCTGAAACCACGTTACACCAACTTTAGCTTCCGGCACATTGGCACCAATATTTGGCAGCCGTATATGTGCGTTTGAAAAATGAAAAGCCCCTGCACCTGCAAAAATTCTCCAGTGTTTTCCCAAATGGTATCCAATTTCAATTTCACCTTTGGTATAATTATTAAGGCCACAGCCTATAAGTCCGTTTTCAGGATTATCAAACAAATGATATGCATTATCAAAATAAGCAAATCCCATCCCTGCGGTAAAATATACTCCAAATTTTTCATGATTTTTAAACAACGGTATCCGGACAAATGGTTGTATAGCAAACATGTTGCCCAAAAAATCGTTTTTCAAATCACCATACAACACTTCAAGTCCGTATTCCGGATATCCAAGCAATTTCTCCCATTCATTGGTTCCGTCTCCTTTTTTTCCATATTCAAAACCGGTAAACACCGATACATTTGTTTCCGGCATTCCGCTAAAAGCCTTTAATACTTTTCCTGGGCCTGATTTTACGCTGTATAATTTTAAACTATCCTGATCTTGCCCGTAGCCAACAGCATGGGAAAATAAAACAAAAAACAAAAAACAGAAAGCCTTTTTTTGCATTCCTTACAAGAATTATAAACCCAATTTTTCGGAAATTTCCAACATTTTACGTATTGGTTTTTCAGCTTTTTTTCTCAACTCTTCATCCAAAGTAACTTCAGGCATTTCATATTTCAAACAATTGTATAATTTTTCCATGGTGTTCAATTTCATGAAATTACAATCGCTGCAGCCACATGTTGAATCTTTTGGAGGTGCCGGAATGAACGTTTTATCAGGACTTGCCTTTTTCATCTGATGAATTATTCCCGATTCCGTTGCAACAATGTATGATTTTGCCTTGTCAGTTTGGGAATATTTCAAGAGTGAGGATGTAGAGCCAATATGATCAGCAATGATAAGTACAGGTTGTTCGCATTCCGGATGGGCAAGTACTTTAGCTTTGGTATTTTCCTTTTTCAAATGTACAATTTTTTCAACTGAAAACTCTTCATGTACATGACACGCTCCATCCCAAAGAACCATATTCCTTCCCGTAACGGAATTGATGTAGTTACCCAGATTTTTATCAGGTCCAAAAATTATTTTCTGTTCTTTTGGAAAACTTTCTACAATGGCTTTTGCATTTGTGCTTGTAACCACAAGATCCGAAAGGGCTTTTATTTTTGCTGTTGTATTGACATAATTGATTACAATGTGATCCGGGTAACATTTAATGAATTCTGCAAATTTATCAGCAGGTGCCGATTCTGCCAGTGAACATCCTGCATTAAAATCCGGCAATAACACTTTTTTGTGTGGCGATAAAATTTTAGCGGTTTCAGCCATAAAATGTACCCCAACGAATACTATTACATCGGCTTTTGTGCGTGCTGCTTCCTGTGATAATTTGAGGCTGTCCCCAACAAAATCCGCAATATCCTGCAAATCTGATGTCACATAAAAATGCGCCAGAATAACGGTGTTTTTTTCTTTTTTCATCCTCAATATTTCTTTCTTAATATTTACAGATTTATCAATGGGGTCATCAACAAAACCTTTTTCTTTTATTTTTTCATATTGTATCATTATTATATTGTTTAATAAATTTAAAAAATAAATGATAATGATTATAGTCTGTTAATTTGGTTAACAAATTTAGGGGATAATGTTTGCATTTTACAATTTTAAAATATTTTTTCTGAATTATAAACCATATTGTTAAAATTAAGGCATTGATTTTTAATGATTATTGGTATTTATTAACATCTGTTAATAAGCGGATATATGAATAAAAATTGTTGTTATTCTCCCTTTATGTTTGTTCATTTCTTGCTTAAAAATCATGTAAAAAATGTGAATAAATAATTTTGAATATTAAGAATTATTTATAAGCATAGATAAAATCATATTGTCAAGTAAAAATTATCATATTTTATTAAATATAAAGAGCGTTTTTGTTAAAAATGTGTTGATAACGTAAAAGCTTACTATATCGTTTTTTAAAATTTTATACTTGATGATTTGGCTTAACACATAGCAATTTAACAACGGTTGATAAATAAATTGTTTATTTTATTTGGATAATTTTAACAAGTTGGCTCTTAATAAAATGCATTGCATGTAATTTATAAATCATTGATAATTAAAATATTAAATATATTACATTTATAATATTGGTTGTATCATTGGGTTGGAAAAGATTAGCTTGTTGCACGGATGATAAAATATTGTTTTTTTCCTTTCTGGACTAAAATATATTTTCTATTTATCAAAAAAGTATTAGAAATTTTCATTTTTGGGTTTTGAAATTTTTCTTTGTTTATTGAAAGCCCGTTTCCTTTGATTAAACGCCTTAATTCTCCTTTAGAAGGGAACACATTTGTTTTTTCACAAAGTAATTCAAAAACGTCTATACCATTTTCAATATGTTCAGCATTCACATCGTAAATGGGCACACCTTCAAATACCGATAGAAAAGTTTCTTCATCTATTTTTTGCAGCGTTTCTGATGTTGATTTCCCAAACAGGATTTTTGAAGCCTGAATAGAATTGTCAAGGTCATTTTTAGAATGGACCATGATTGTTGTTTCTTCAGCTAATTTTTGTTGTAAAATCCGGCGGTGTGGTTCAGCTTTATGTTTCTTTATTAAATCATCTATTTGACTTTCTGATAACACGGTAAAAATTCTGATGTATTTTTCTGCATCTATATCTGAAGTGTTGAGCCAAAATTGATAAAATTTATAGGGACTTGTTTTTTTAGCGTCAAGCCAAATGTTTCCTTCTTCGGTTTTTCCAAATTTTCCACCGTCTGCTTTGGTAATAAGCGGGCAGGTGACCGCAAAAGCTTCGCCCCCTGTTTTTCTGCGGATCAGTTCGGTGCCGGTAGTGATGTTACCCCATTGATCGGAGCCGCCCATTTGAAGTTTGCAGTTGTAATTATTGTAGAGATAAAGGAAATCATAACCTTGCAGCAATTGATATGAAAACTCTGTAAAAGACATACCTTCTCCGGTATTTTGACTGTTACCAAGGCGTTTTTTTACAGAATCCTTTGCCATCATGTAGTTTACCGTAAGGTGTTTGCCTATATCGCGCACAAATTCCAGAAATGTCAGATTTTTTGTCCAGTCGTAATTGTTGAGGACAATTGCTTTATTTGATTTATTGTCTGAGAAATCCAGAAAGTTACTGATTTGATTTTTAATGCAGTTTTCATTGTGCCGGAGTGTTTTTTCGTCCAGCAGGTTTCTTTCTTTTGATTTTCCTGACGGATCTCCTACCATGCCGGTAGCGCCACCAAGCACCACGATGGGTTTATGTCCGGCAAGTTGCAGATGTTTGAGCATCATCAGGCTAACCAGGTGACCGATATGTAGTGAATCTGCAGTGGGGTCAATACCAACATAAGCCGTTACCATTTCACTATCAAGTAATGTATCCGTACCCGGCATGACATCATGTAGCATACCTCTCCATTCAAGTTCTTTGAGAAAATTCATTGTGTCAGTATTTTTGTTGAACACAAAAATCTGTAAAAAAGAGCTGATAACAAAAAATATCCATAAGATTTTGATAATGAATCAAATTGTAGGAAAAAATTTTGACCTTATGTGTATTAGCCCCTGAATGATGTCTGAATAATAATCAGCATGAAAAAGAGAAAGTTAACATATTTTGGAAAATACTATGTTTTAATTAGGCTGTACTTCAGGATACAAAACATGGCATGTAAGCCATCTTTAAATCTGATTTTTTTGCCTTCATTATGGGTTCTGTATTGAAAAGAAATGCTGACCTCTTGAATTTTTATATTGTGAATCTTTGAAAGTTTGGCTGTAATTTCCGGTTCAAAACCAAATCCGTTTTCATGTAAAGGAATGGATTTTAATTGATCTGTTTTAAACAATTTATAACATGTTTCCATATCGGAGAGATTGAACCTTGTAAAAAGATTTGATGTTGCCGTGAGGATTTTATTTCCCAATTTTTGCCAAAAAAACATTGTATTTGAATATTTTTCATTAAATCGTGTACCATAAACAACATCAGCTTTCCCATCAATTATTGGTTTCAGTAAAATATTATACTCATTTGGATTATATTCAAGATCTGCATCCTGAATAATTAAATATTTTCCTGTTGCTTGGTTTATTCCCGTTTTTATGGCAGCTCCTTTACCTTTATTACGGTTGTGATTATAATATTTAATGTTTATTTCTTTGTGTTTTGAAATAAATTCCTGAATGATAAGTTCGGAATTGTCAGTAGAACAATCATTGATAATGATAATTTCTTTGTTAAGCTTGTTAATGAGTGAAACGTTACTGATTTTTTTTAAAACGGCATGAATGGTTTTAGCTTCATTATAGATGGGAACAATGATTGACAGATTGCTCATAAAAAGAGTTTTATGTGAGGTTTGTTTTTAAATCGCTAAAATTTTTCCAAAAATAAATTACTTGATATAAGATAATAATGTTGTTAAAAAGCAGCATATTTTAATTGTTATTACCTTTAAATAATAACAAAAAATACTGACAAGTAAAGTTATTAATAAAAATTCAAGTAACTAACCTTTTTTAACATTGTTTTTTGGTCTTTTGAGTAAATGTTTGACTCTATTGACGGACTCTAAGTAGTGTCCGTCAATAATATAAGAAACTCTTTATTTTGAAAATCCCAAACCCAAAATCCAAATTTCAAAATAAATACCAACTTCTAAATCCCAATTTTTC
>CAZGPW010000240.1:0-4035 GCA_964527535.1 uncultured Bacteroidales bacterium | reverse complement strand
CTTAATTGTTGATAAAAATTATGGATTAGTTGCTACATTTGTTAAAAAATATGAAGCTTATGGTTGATAGCCAGGAGGTTGTGTAAGTAAAATCCGTTGTACCGCAACGTTTCGCAGATATGCATAGAACCGCAAAGAAATGATAAAATATTAGTCACGATAGAATTTAGATATTGTTTTACGCCTTCCTTCTGTCATAACGAAGCAAAGTGAAAGGAAATAATCAATGGCATAGAGCAGAAAACACTGCTAATACAGGGTTGTTGCTCAATAAGATGGATGCTTATTTGGGTAAAGGATGGTAAATTACGGATTAAAAATCAATTTGCAATTTTGCCATCACCGCAAAGGGGTATATATCCGGATTTTTGAGGTGGGACAGGCGCCAGACCGCGTCAAGGCGTAACACTTTCAGGATGTTGCTGACACCGGCATTGATTTCTATGTAAGGAAGTTCCCTGGTGTCATCCAGAGTTCTGAAATCGTGGACATTAGGGGGAAAGACAATCAGGTTTTTGTTTTTTTCGCAAATTTGCCCGTACGTGGCTTTAAATCCGATGTGTTCACGCCATTCCAGTTTGCGCATAAGGGGAATGTGGCTCAGAAAGAAGCCTTCGAAACGATGTTCGGCATAAATTGACATGTAGGTGTCAGAGACAAATTCATAAAAATTCATCAGGTTGAAAGCGTAATCGTAATAGGCAAAAGATTGATTCCCCTTGTGAACAAAGAGGAAGGGAAATGGCCCTTTACCAAACATTTTTCCACCTTCCAGCGCATAATGCAGTACCCCAAGCGGATACAATTGTAATTTGTGCTTGTAATTTAAGCTGGCCGAGAGGTATTCATATTGATTTGAAAAAAAATCCGATGGGGCATATCCCAGATTCAGGTTAATAACGGGTTTTTTAGTGCCCAGAGAAATCCGGTTAAATTTCCCCCTGACAAATTTTTCGCCGGGGGCAAGGTGAAGACCAATGTTAAATTCTGTTGATTGCAAGTGACTTTTGTTCTGGTATGATGGATTGTTATCCGGAGCGTCTCCATCCAATATTTGAAAATCATGACCGGGACGGGCAAAAATGTTGTTGGTTTCCATGCCGGCAAACAAGCCGATGCCTTCAATAAATTCATGTTCATAATGCACGTCCCAGGTGGTTGCCCTGTACATGTGTATATCGCCGGGACGCCTCAACAAGGTTCCCAACACATTGTCGGTACGTAATGCATTGAGCCTGTCGCCCATTTGAAGGTAATCGTGAGCCGCATAAAAGTGAATAGCCCGCCGCGGCAAAACATCAAGCATATAGGTAAACCCGCCACCGTACTTCCAGGCTTCATCGCCAAACCCGTATGCCCCAAAGCCTTCGAGTTTGAGTTTATGTGAAAAATCCTGATTTGTTTTAAAACCTGCACGCAAGCGGGTGCCTTCAACAGGATTTGCAGAGATATAAGAATATATCGGCCCCAAATCAACCGGCCCTGCAGCGTAATATCCCGAAACAATGGTGGTTAATATCGTCTCCCACCGTTTAAATGCTTTTACCGTTTTGATGGTATCAACCATGTTATAGATTTCTGATTCGCGTTTGCTTAGCAGTTCGGGGCGTTTTTTTTTCCAGTATGCTTTGTCGGTAGCTTTTACACTGTCAACGTAAATAAGGTTGGAGGGATATTTTTTTTCAAACACAGATTTATCAACCTTCTCATTAATTTTATGATTGGAATAATAACTGGTTTTCCGGCCAAAGAAACCTTCCCGGGTATCCACGAGGTTAAAATCCACAAAAATTCTGTCTTTCTTTATCAACCAGAGGCTGTCTTCGATTTGCACATAATGTTTTTCAGTTACCAGGGAATCTACAAAATTAATATTGGCCGTTTCACTCAGGCTGACCTTAAACCCTTTTACTGCAAAGGTGGTATCGTTGATAAAAACATATCCCTCTATGGTTGGTTCATGCTTTCGTTTTGGTTTAAACTCAAGCCGGTAACACCAGCGGTTATCCTGATAGCTGGTATCGGTCAGATTATAATCATAATATGCTTTTCCCATATTACCCAACGGAGAAATAAATCCCTTTCCCAATACGTTAATGACATTTTCATAAATATCAACATCCTGATACAAGTCACCGGTAAAGCGTTTCAGACTTTCGTTGTTGATTCCTGAAATTTTGTTGGCTTTGACAAATTCCAGTTCTTTTTTGGGTTGCTTTCTGTAATAAATGCTGGAAAAAGTCTCTGAAATAAAAAAAGGAATGTAACTTTTATTGCTCACTTCGGCTGTATCAACATAATCTTTCAGAAATTCAAAAGATTTGGTTAATTTACCTGACCCAAAGTCTCCGCTGATGTTATTAAGGTCAAATTCCAATTTATTGTACACATCATAGGCGTAATAATCCAGGCTTTTGGGCTTGTTGATTTTCCGGCGTTCCTGAATAAGATCAAGCAGGATATCTTCTGGTTTTTTTCCCGGCATTACCACCACTTCGCCCAGTTGTATGCCTACCATTTTCAAGGCAATATCAACGTGTTGTTTTTGTCCTTTTTTTACAGGGCGTTTTTCTGTTTTATAGCCCAGATAGCTTACAACAAGTGTATCGCCGGAGCGGCTGACATTAAGGGTAAAATTGCCGTCAATATCTGTGATGGTCCCTTGTTTGGTTCCTTTCAGGCTAATGTTGACAAAAGGCAGAGGTTCTCCACTTTCAGCATCTTTTACATTTCCTGTGATCACTGTGTTTTGGCTGTATCCTTTTGAGATTACAGCAAAGAGCAACAACAGGGCTATATAAAAAACACGTCTGATCATAAATCACACAATACCTTCTTTAATGAAATCATGCAAATGAACCATTCCCAGGTATGAGCCATTTTCAATAACGATGAGTTGTGTAATGTTGTTTTCTTCCATGATTTTAAAACCATTAACAGCTAATGTATCAGGGGTTACTGTTTTGGGATCTTTGTTCATCAGGTCTTTGGCTTTCAGCGAATTGAGTTTATCAGCTTGATGTTGAAGCATCCGGCGCAGGTCTCCGTCGGTGATAATACCTGCCAGTGTATCTTCTTTTGTAAGCACAGCCGTTGCACCCATACGTTTGCTGCTGATCTCTGTAATGATTTCATCAACGGCAGCGGTTGTATAAACGCGGGGTGTTTCGTTGTATGGATAAATATCTTTTATTTTCAGGTATAATTTTTTTCCCAGCGATCCCCCCGGATGGACTTTGGCAAAATCGTCAGGGGTAAAACCCCGTTTATTCAGAAGGCAAATGGAGAGTGCATCTCCAAGGGCCAGTTGAGCGGTAGTGCTTGAGGTAGGAGCCAGATTGTTCGGGCAGGCTTCCTGTGACACCGTTGCTTTCAACACAATATCGGCATGTGTGGCAAGAAAAGATTTCTGATCAGAGACAATGGCAATGATTGTATTTTTAAACGACCGTATCAGTGGTATCAGTACTTTGATTTCCGGGGTGTTCCCGCTTTTTGACAAGATAACAACCACATCATCTTTTTGAATGATTCCAAGGTCTCCATGAATAGCATCTGCTGCATGCATAAAAATACCGGGCGTACCTGTTGAATTTAAGGTAGCAACAATTTTATTGGCAATGTTGGCACTTTTCCCGATGCCGGTAACAATTACCCTGCCTTTTGATTGATATATCAGCTCAACCGCCTTTGAAAAATCTTCGTCGATGTAGTTCACCAGATTTTCAATTGCCTTTGCTTCTTTTAACAAGCTCTCTTTTGCAATTTTTTGAATGTCATCCATAATAATACAGGCTTAAATCAAGATATAAAATTACGATATCTCATCAATTAACCATCAAAATAATAAAAAAGATTTGAGAAGGCATATGTCCACAGATTTTTGGGCGTGATTATGTTATATAGCATGAAAAACACTAAAGTACTAATTTTCAAGTAACTAATCAGTGTCAGCAAAAGTAGCTCCTCACCGCAAAGGCGCAATGTCGCAAAGGTTTGAAATTTGTAAATTATACCAAGTTGCGTTCAATCATG
>CAZGPW010000239.1:0-10970 GCA_964527535.1 uncultured Bacteroidales bacterium | reverse complement strand
GTATCCACCACTGGACTGACTAAAATGTCAGCTGTGGTTTCAGTCGTGCTCCACAGGTAATCCACGCCACCGCTTGCGGAAAGTGTGGTGCTGCTGCCTACACAAATATCGGTATCTGCACCGGCATCAGCGGTTGGTAAGGCATGTATTGTGATATCGGTTCCCCATATGTCGCTCGTGTAAACCGGGTGTGAAGCCTGAAGGCGGATCTTGTATGCGGAGCCGTCAGGTAAGCTTGAAGGCAGTGTTGCCGGTATGCTTCCTGAGTTATTGCTGGCAATGCTTCCGATGATTGTCGGAGAGACAAAGCTGCCACTGGCATCTGAAAGCTCAGCCGTAAACACATTTTCAGTAAGAAAATTGCCTGCAGCCTGGTAATCAATTGTAAATGATTCTCCAGCACAAAATTCACTGCCGCTTACGTTAGTGATTTCCAGTTCATAAAGGTCAATGATTTCGATCTGTCCACTAATTAGTCCGGTTTCAACTTCATTGTAATCAACATCAATGAATTCAAATGCGGTAGGTGTATTTATAAAATCTACGGGAGAGAGGTCTCCAATATTCCCGACAAGGGTAAACTGCATGACGAACAATGCGGAATCATCTGCTACGCTGAGGCCTGTCAGGTTGGGATCGTTCCAGCTAAAGCTGATGCTTCCTGATGCTGCATCGTTGGTGCCGAAATTGCTGTAAGCCATATCATCCAGCCCGTATTGACTGATGGTATCAAAGCTCGCGATGGCAGGATCAAAGCTTATGCTTCCCTGCATGGAGATGATATCCTGAAAGCCATCTGCTCTTATCGGGACTTCTATCACTGCGCCAATGGCATCTTCAACGGAATCAGCATGAATAACAAGTGAATCGGATATGCTGGTATTGGTGATGAAAATGGTTCCCGGAATGTGTGTGAAGTCAACCGGGTTGTAAGAAGTGTCTGTAAACTCGGTTTGCGTGGGTGAATTATCAAGGCTTACATCAGTTTGCGTGCCATTGCTGCCAACGGCTTCGAAACGCAGGGCGAACATTGTTTCCCCATCAGAGAGGCTTTCTCCGCTCAGGTCGCCGTCATCCCAACTGAAAGTAAGTATGCCGGAATCTGTATTTGTGGTTCCGAAATTACCCGAGTTCATATCCGGTAGGTTGTAGGTTTCTGTGTTGACAAAACTCAATACAGCCGGGTCCCAGACGATGCTTCCCTGAATTCCCAGCATATCACTAAAGTGAGATGTTTTGACCGGAACGAGAATCTCATTCCCATTTTGCACGCTGTCGTCAGCAATTTCAGTGGTGAGTTCACCCCCGGGTTGCGGATCTTCGAGAATATTCACCTGTCCGGCCTGATCAAATACAGTTAATTCGGTGTAACTGCCATCAACAACTTCCACTGGCGTAACGGCATCGCTGAGTAAAACCGGCGTACTGCTACCTGGCGTTCCTGTCACTTCAAAACGCATGGCAAAAAGTGTGCTGCCATCCGGAAGGCTTTGTCCCGACAGGCCTGAGTCATACCATGAGAATGTCAGGTAGCCTGAGCCTGTCTGGCTTGTCCCGAATGAACTGCTGTTCATATCGGGTAATCCGTATTGTTCGGTTTCAATGAAGCTGAGTTGCGAGGCATCAAATTCGATGGTTCCCTGCATGGACAAAATATCCGTAAAATCCTCAGCCGTAAAGACAATGACGACTTCAGAGCCGGGAATTCCGCTGTCACTGCCAAGTCGTAGGGTAACTGAACCGGTCTGAGCCATTGTGGTCATGCCGATGCAGAAACTTAATATGATTAAAAACAGTCGTTTCATAAGTCTGGATTTAGTGCATTCAACAATACCGATCACTGCACGATTAATTTGCGGTTCAGTGTTTTGTCTCCTGCAATAAAGCGCAGAATGTACGTTCCGGGACTAAGCCTTTGCCCGGTTTGTCTGTTGCTGTTCCATTCAAGACCATGCACACCTGCATTGTATGTCTGATTATGTGTCCAGATTTTTTGCCCGGTCAGACTCAGAATTTCCATCCTGACTTCTTGTTTTTTGCTGATGAAAAATTCGATATGGGTCATTTCATGCATTGGGTTAGGATGAACGCTGAGCTTTGTAGCCTGAGCATCATCCATTCCTGTGGTTCCCGGATTAATGCTGATGCTTCCACCTTGCAGATTGACATCCAGGATGTCCAGATCGCTGGTATAAGCTTCTGCTGCCGTCAGTGCCGAAGTAAAACCAATTGCAGTACTGGCATCAGATGTGGCATCAGTGATTCTGAAATTCAGGGTAAAGAGTGCTGTGTTTTCATCCAGCGTTTTACCGTTTGCATTTTCGGTACTCCACAGGCAGGTGATCATACCATCATCTGCATGCTGCGTACCTGAAAAGACTTCCAGCGCATTGTTGTCCATGCCCAGGAATTCCAGTTTGCCGGCATCAAATTCAATGCTCATCTGAAACCCGCTGATGGCGTTAAAGTCAGAAGCATAAACCGGCATGCTCATAACATCGTTTTCATAGGCCTGGCTGTTTTCCATCACAAAGCCAAGATCTTCATTGTCAGACTTAGCAATGTTGTTGTTCCATGAATTGTTCACATCCCCAAGTTTAATACCCACAAAATCCTGGTCTCCTGCTTCTGTTGCGCTGCTGTATGAACGCGTATGTTCATACGGGAATGGGTTCATCGCATCCGGGAATACGTAATCGCTGTTAACGAAAGTCCAGAGATCTCCACCCGGGAAACTGGTGCTGGTCTGTAGTACCAGTGCACGTGTGTACACAATATCGAGTGTGCTGACAGATTCGGAGCGGTTTACATCGGCTGCAATCACTTTATAGGCAGAATTCAGGTTCTGAACGCCGAGTATGTGTCTCTGCATCAGAATGATGTCCAGGGTTGATACACCATTGTTTGTGGTAACGTCATTGTTTTTTGATGGTGCAATCACACACGTGCTGCCATTGTCAACATCAAAATTGTACAAGCCTTCGGTTCCGGTTGTCATGCTGTCAGTCTGATCACCGGATAAGTCGAGGTTGACACCGTTTACAGGCAGGCCTGCTTCATTCATAACAGCACCTGCAATGGTAACTGTTGCCGGGGTCCCTGAAACGGACACGGTGGTACTTCCGGGAGCACTTTCGCATCCGTAAACAATGGCCGTAACCTCATATACACCGTCAAGGGCAGAGGTGGCGTTGTCAATTTCAGGATTTTGCATGCTTGAGGTAAAGCCGTTTGGACCTGTCCAGCTGTAGTTAGCGTAAGCTACCGTGCTGGCTGTGAGTTCCAGTGTTCCGTCGAGAGGAACCGGAGAGTTGCTGCCTGCTACGGGAGCAGAAGGTATGGGATTGACCGTTATCGTTACATCGTCAGAATCGGTACAACCGTTGGCATCGCTGACAAACACGGTATATGTGGTTGTGCTTCCCGGATCAGCGATTGGGTCTGCAATGTTTGGATCATCCAGGCCGGTAGTTGGCAACCATGAGTATGTAACACCTCCACTTGCATTGAGCTGATGGCTTTCACCTGCGCAGATGGCTGCATCACTACCTGCATCGGCCTGCACGGTACTGATTTCAAATTCCGCAGGACTGGTTCCGTAAAAGTTGTTGTTATCGGCATCGCTAACTTTGACAAGGCATTGCTGTGACGCTTCATTCGGAATTGTCCAGTCATACGTGTACAGGCTGGTGTTGTAATTATCCACGATGGAAGTCCAGGTAGAACCTCCGTCGGTAGAGTAAGCCAGATCAAAATTGTCTGACGTACCGTTTGGTGTCCAGCTTATGGATTCGGTTGTACATCCGTTCCATATCTCACCTCCTGCAGGTGCATCAACTGTGATATCAATAGCTGCTGTACCAATGGCAAAAACCTGGTCACTCATGTCGGTTTTACAAGTATTGACATTATCTGTTACTTTGATCAGGCAGTTTTGAGAAAAGCTGCCCGGAACAGTCCAGGTGTAAGAATCAGACGTGATGTTTTGGTTGAAAACAATGTTTGTCCAGTTGCTTCCGCCATCAGTAGAGTAATCAATGTTATAGTAATTAGAAACCCCGTCGCTGTTCCATAGTATGTCGTAAGTGGAACCGTTTGTGAGGCTTTCACCACCGTTTGGTTGGCTTACTGTAATGGCAGGTGAAATGGTAAATGTGGTATCACTGATATCGGTTTTTATACTGTTGCTGTTATCGGTGACCCTGACCAGGCATTCAGATGAGGGCGAATTGGGTAATGTCCAGTCGTAAGTATTGTTAAAACCACTGCTGTAATAGGATGACTGAATGGTACTCCAGTTTTGCCCGCTGTCCACGGAATATTCAATTTTAAAATAATTACCGGTACCTCCGGATGTCCAGGTGATGCTGGTTTCCGTACATACACGCCAGACTTCACCGCCACCATCACCATTTGGTGTGACCAGGACAATGCTGGGTTCAATGCTGAAAACATCGTCGCTGATATCATAAACAGATGGATCATTGTAATGACTGACCTTAACAAGATTCTGATCCCCGGGGTTATCAGGAATGGTCCAGCTATAGCTACCGTCATTTTCCGTAACCTCAGCGACCTCCTGCCAGGATGCACCGTTGTTATCAGAATATTCAAGTTTTACATAATTTCCGTCGATATATTCATCCGTCCAGGTAATGTTATAGCTGCTTCCAATGTAATATGTTTCTCCGCCGTTGGGATTGGTCAAAGCCACATCTCCGGGTGTCACTGAAAAGTAGTCATCACTTACATCATAGATGCATGAATTATCATAATCCACGATTTTGAATTTCCACTGTGAAGATGGGTTGTTTGGGATTGTATAGTTATAGTAATCGGAATAGGTGTAGTCCAGATAAGTCCAGGGGCCATCATCCACAGAGTAGTAAATCTTAAATTTTGTGGATGTTGAGGCTGACACCCATTCGATGGTCTGGCTGGTTCCTACCTGCCAGAATTCACCGCCGTTGGGTGATGTGACGATGATGTCCTCATTTTTATTAATCGTAAAGGAAGCATCGCTTACATCAGTGGCTTCAGCATTGTCTGCATCGCTGACCCGAATCCGGCAGTTGTCCGATTGAATGTCATCAATGGTACTCCAGGTGTAATTGTTACTTGTGGTATAATAGCTGTTGGATAAGATGTTCCAGTCGGAACCACCATTTTGCGAATATTCTATTTTGAAATTATTTCCTGCTCCACCTTCTGACCAGCTAATTGACATGCTTTCACAGCCGTCAAAAACTTCACCACCGTTGGGTGTATCAATTGTAATGTATGGTTCGGCAATGGTGAAATTGTTGTCGCTTTCATCAAAGACTGCCGCATTGTCGTATTCGCTTACCCGTATTCTGCATTGATCGGATATGCTGTCAGGGAATGTCCACGAATAACTGCCATCGTCTTCGGTGAGGCTGGTTATTTCTGTCCACGTATTACCGTCATCCATGGTATAGGCTATGCTGACAAAAGACGATGTCAGGTATTCACTGCTCCATGATATTGTGGTATTGTTGCCTGCATAATATGTGCTTGCCGTGTTTGGGCTGTTAACGGTAATCACGGGTGTGGGTGGTATGATGCTGAAAACCGCATCGCTTAGATCGCGCACACAGGTATTGTCATCATCCCATACCCTAATCAGACAATCATCACTGACAGCATCAGGAATGGTCCAGGTATAGTAGGTTGAGTAGGTATAATCAATGTAATTCCAACTGCTGCCATTATCCGTGGAATAGTAGATGTCGTATTTGTTTGAGCCGAGTGTTGATACCCAGTTGATTTCCTGAGTGGTTCCAACTTCCCAGCCTTCACCGCCATTGGGGGTGGTAAGTACGATGTCTGTGTTCAGGTTCAGACTGAAAAGAGCATCGCTTTCATCCTGTATGGTAGTGTAATTGTGATCGGTAACGCGAATCAGACATTCATCTGAAATAAGATTATCTACAGGATCCCAGGAATAATTACCACTGGATCCGCTCTCGTAAACAGAATACGCTATGGTTTCCCAGCTAGCGCCGTTATCGGTGGATAATTCAACATCAAAATAATTGTCTGTTCCGGCTGATGTCCATGTAATGTTGTGACTATCGCAACCTGTCCAGCTTTCACCTCCATTGGGGGATGTTACTTCTATCCAGGGTTCGGCGATGGCAAAGGTGGCATCACTGCTATCTGCTACTGCAGGATTGCCATATTCACTGACTTTGATCAGTGCTTCAGTAGTTGCTGTTTCCGGAATTGGCCAGCTGTACGATCCGTCATCCTGTGTTGGAGATTCGATGACACTCCATGTGTTGCCATTGTCATAAGAAATTTCGATCTCAACAAATTCTGATGACAGGTATTCACTGCTCCAGCTGATATTGAGGTTGTTGTTGAAATAATAGGTGCCGGAATTTGGATAATTTACAGTGATTTCCGGCAAAGGATCAGAAATGGTGAAAACAGCATCTGAAATATCCTCAATACAACTATTATCATAATCAACAACCTTAAACAAACACTCTGTGGAAGGCACATTTGGTATTGTCCAGTTGTATGAGTCTGAATAAGAGTTGGCAATGTAATCCCAGGATGTTCCGTTGTCGGTTGAATAATAAATTTTGAAATGATCCGAAGAAGATGCAGATGCCCATGATAAACTGTAGGAATCACCTACTTCAAATATCTCTCCGCCGTTGGGATTGGTGACAATGATGTCGGTGTTTGGATTGAGACTGAATGTGCCATCACTTTGATCGGTGACAAGGTTGTCATTGTGATCAGTAATTCTGATCAGGCATTCTGTACTGCTGAGGTTATCCACCGGATCCCAGTGAAATGAGCCGCTTGATCCTGATTCGTACATGGAATAAGCAAGGTTTGTCCAGGTGCTGCCGTTGTCGGTCGATAATTCAATGTCAAAATAGTTTCCGGTTCCTCCGCTTGTCCAGTTGATGTATGTGTCGCTGCATCCCTGATAGCTTTCGCCTCCATTGGGACTGGTAACTGTAATGTAAGGAGCAATCAGCTCAAAATTGACATCGGTGACATCAAAAAAGGCCGGATTACCGTATTCGCTGATGCGTATCTGACAATCGCCGGAAACCACATCCGGAAAATCCCATGAATAGGAACCGTCGTTTTCAGTGGTATTCACAATTTCCGTCCACGTGCTGCCATTGTCAGAGGAAAACTCCAGCGTGACAAAATCAACATCGTTGTATGCGTTGGTCCACGTGATTGTGTATGTGTTGCGGGCATACAGCGTGTTACCGGAATTCGGATACGTGATATTAATTTCCGGGGTGGGTGGGGTGATGCTGAATGTCGCATCCGACACATCGTTTATACAGGAATTATCGTAATCCCTGACCTTAATCAGACACTGGTCTGAAACGTTATCCGGAATGGTCCAGTTGTATGAATTTGAGTATGTATTTGTCAGGCTTGTCCAGCTGGTTCCGTCATCCACAGAGTAGTAAACATAGAAACGGTCAGATGTTGATGCTGATACCCATTCAATGGTATGGTTATCCCCTCCCTGCCAGGCTTCTCCGCCATTGGGCGTAGTGACAATGATGTCTGTGTTTTCATTGATACTGAAAACGGCATCACTCTGATCAGCTGTAGATGGGGTGTTGTGGTCGCTTATCCGGATCAGGCATTCGGATGAGCTTAGGTCATCCACCGGATCCCACTGATAGCTGCCACTTGTTCCACTATTGTACATTGAATTTGCCAGGCTTGTCCAGGTGCTGCCGTTATCGGTTGATAACTCAATATCATAATAATTGCCGGTACCGTAGGCATTCCATGTGATGGTTTCATCGGAACAGCCTTCCATTGTTTCTCCACCGTTTGGTGAATTAACTGTAATGTAGGGCTCGGCAATGGAGAAAGTAACATCGCTGATGTCAAAAACAGAGGCATTGTTGTATTCTTCAACCTTTACAAGGCATTGTGAGGAAATGATATCGGGAACTGTCCAGTTGTATGAGCCGTCGTCTTCCGTAACGGATTCAATCACATTCCAGGTGCTGCCGTTGTCATCAGAATAATACAGACTGACAAATTCAGAAGTTAAATATGAACTTGACCAACTGATGTTGTAATTATTTCCCTGATACAAGCTTATGTCACTGTTTGGGTTGTTGAGATCAATAACAGGCGTTGGTGGCGTGATGTTAAAGTTTGCATCGCTGATGTCTTTGATGCAGGAATTGTCGTAATCCACCACTTTTACCAACGCTTCTGTGCTTTCGTTTTCCGGGATGGTCCAGTTATAGTATCCGTTGTATGTGCTGGTAAGGTATGTCCATGAGCTTCCATTGTTGACGGAGTAGTAAACATAAAAATGATCGGTATTGGATCC
Organism: uncultured Bacteroidales bacterium; assembly: GCA_964527535.1. GTDB lineage: Bacteria > Bacteroidota > Bacteroidia > Bacteroidales > ML635J-15 > JAQIBY01. The sequence goes on along the minus strand of CAZGPW010000239.1, from coordinate 2,608 downwards.
TGATGCCCATTCGATTGTCTGGCTTGTACCCACTTCCCAGTCTTCACCGCCATTTGGTGAGGTTATGATGATATCCTCATTGGCAATGATACTAAAAACCGCATCGCTTTGGTCAAATACTGATGTCTGATTGATATCGGTAACCCGGATCAGACAATTGTCTGAATCGGTACTGACAATAGGATCCCACTGATACGATCCCGATGTACCGGTATCGTAATAAGATGATGAAAGGGTAATCCACGTGCTTCCATTGTCTGTTGAATATTCAATTCTGAAATAATTGCCTGTGCCACCGGTTTCCCAGTTGATGTACTCGCTGCTGCAACCTTCAAGGTTTTCTCCGCCATTGGGGCTGATGATTGTGATATAGGGCTCTGCAATGGTAAATGTAGCATTGCTTTGATCCTGCACCGGGTTGTCGTTGGAATCCATGACCCGCACGATACAGTTGGCTGAAGGGGTATTTGGAATCGTCCAGCTATAGCTTGTACCACTGTAGTTGCTTGCAAGAGATGTCCAGCTTACACCATTGTCGGTGGAATAATCCAGATTGTATAGTCCCGAGGTATTGCTTTCCGACCAGGTAATGTTGTGGCTGTCTCCCACGTACCAGACTTCCCCGCCGTTGGGGTCAATCAGTGTAACTGATGAGGCGGCTTCACTGATCTCAAACAGGGCATCGCTGATGTCTTCCATGCATGAGTTTGAATGGTCTGTGATTTTTACCAGGCACTGCGTGGATGGATCATCCGGAATGTTCCAGTTGTATGAGCTACCTGAGATATATTGATTGTAACTTATTTGGTTCCAGCTGCTGCCCGCGTCGGTGGAATAATACAAATCAAAATAATTTGATGTCCCGTTGCGGTTAAAGGTGATGGTTTCCTGAGTGCTGCCTTCCCAGATTTCATCACCATTAGGGGCTGTAACGGTCAAGGGGGAAGTGATGGTAAAAACAGCATCACTGACATCGCTGGTGCCGGAGTTGTTGGAGTCCGTAATCCTGATCAGGCAATCACCTGATGATGTGTTGGGAACCGTCCATGTGTAGGAGCCGCTGGTGGTGTTGTAATAACTTGTGATGGAGGTCCAGGAACTGCCATTATCGGTGGAATAATCCAGCGAGTAATAATCCGATGTCCCTGACGATGTCCAGGTGATGTTTTGATCAGTACATCCGGCCCAGGTCTGGCCGCCATTGGGAGATGTAAGTGTTATGGTTTGTGCTGTAATTTGTGAAACTAACAAAGCAAGGAACGTAAATAAAATAGCTGTCTTTTTCATGTTTTAATGATTTAATATTAGAGAATAAAAATACCTATTCCAGGCTTAATGGACAATATTAATGGTAAAAACTTTTAAAACTCTTATCTCAACTTGCAAATCTAAAATCATAAAGTTCTCCAATCCAGTCATTTGCGATTTTGTTTTTTTACAATCAAGGCCGGAGACTGCTAATATTGCCTCTATCCCCCAATTTGTCAAATACTTGTCAAGTACCGATATGTGTTCACTTCGGCAAGCTTACTTCGGCTTCGCTTGCTTCGACTTCGCTTGCTTCGACTTCGCTCAGCACATCGCAGCACATCGCAGCACATCGCAGTACACCACAGAAAGGCGCCCTTCGAAAGGCTCAGGACATGGGCTTGGCTCTGCTCTCGTTTTCATAATTTTTCACAAAATTCGCAGCAGAACCAAAAATGGGATAAAAAAAAGCCGCTCAAAAATGAGCGGCTTTCTTTTATCCAATCCATTATAATCCAATTAGTCTTTGTACTGGAAAACAACGATGTTACCGGTATCTGTATCTCTGTGCCCGGCAATATACTCAACTAATAAGTAATTGTCACCAATCTTAGAAACAAAATAACGGGTTTCAAACGCTTTGTGTTGATCATATGGTAAGTCGTAAGTTGTTATTACCGTACCATCATTATAGGCAGTTTCTAAATCAGTTTCAGTTGTAAAACCAGAAATATCGTCAACCACAACCCAGCCATCACAGTTTGATGTATTTTCAACAGTAATACTTGTTGATGTTGTTGAAGCAAATTCAAATCCAATTTCCTCTGACTGATAGATATCTACAGGATCCCCCTGGTAAGTAGCCCAACTTGTTTGATTTTCAAGTGTTAAGGCGATTGGTCCTGTCCAGGTAGCAGAAAGTTCTTCTTCTAAAGTTACCGTAAAGGTTGTATCACTATCTGCCAATTCAAAATCGGAAACGCTTACATTTACGTATCCTTCTTTTTCAACAGAATATTCGTAAGTCCCCGGCATAATGTGCTCAAAGATGTAGGGTGCAGCCGTCATTTCAGTACCGTCAAAAGTAACTGTTGCATCTGTAATTTCAGTACTTTCCTGATCTTCAACATTAATTGTTACAGTGTACACTTCGTTAACATTGAAGGTATATTCTTTCACTGCTTCCTGTGGAGTTTCACTATCATCAGTAAGAACTACTTCATAAACAATTTCCGTAACACCTCCTTCAAAATCTGCTTCATCATTATTGGTTGTAAATGTGTAGTTAAATTCTACTTCCCCGGCATATCCAGTTGGTTCAACAGCAGATACTTCATAATACAGTTCATCACCTTTGTAA
>CAZGPW010000238.1:0-14708 GCA_964527535.1 uncultured Bacteroidales bacterium | reverse complement strand
TCTAACCATGTCTGTCAAACTGATATAATCTTGCTCATCCTGTTTCATACCGATATGTGTTCAATTGTGTAATTTTAGTTCGCTACCGCTCCTAAAATTACATTGAACATCATCGGTATAATACAGAGAATCAATATATTGTAATTTTTAGTAATCATCAATAAGTATAATACATATTACACAGTTGCGATGTGCTGAGCTTGCCGAAGTGAACGCAACTTGGTATAACAGGGGTAAATACTCATCATTCAACCAGTATTAAAAGGAAACCCCGGATAAAAGAAACGGAAAACATGCTTATGCACATTCCCCGTTTCTGAATCATAACCTAACCTAAAATCTGATGTAAAAGTAGATAATTGATAATAAATTAACAATGACAAATGTCATTAAATGTTAAAAGACATATTTTACCAGTTAGTGACAATAAAAAAAGACGACAGAACCTATTATTGAACACATACCCCTGTATTAATAGCGTAAAGTGCCTTTCCCCTGCCGGACAATTTCAGGTTCACCATCATCACAATTGACTACAGTGGAAGGAACGTTATTGCCATATCCACCATCAATAACGACATCCACAAGCTTATGAAAATCTTCGTAAATAAGTTCAGGGTCTGTAGTGTATTCCAGTATTTCATCATCATCTTTAAGTGAAGTTGTCAGTACGGGATTTCCCAATTCACGGGCAATAGTCAGTATAATGTTATTATCGGGCACACGAATACCAATATGTTTACGTTTTACGTTAAGCAATTTCGGAACTTTGTTGCCGGCAGGGAGGATAAAGGTGAACGGCCCCGGCAAATTTCGTTTCAGCAATTTAAAAGTAGTTTTATCTATGGGGGGTGTATATTCAGCTATTTGGCTGATATCATGACAAATAAATGAAAACCTTGCCTTTTTTGGGTCCATGTTTTTAATCTGCGCCACACGCTCTACAGCTTTGGGTTTCGTAATATCGCAACCAATACCATAAACCGTATCGGTAGGATAGATAATAACCCCGTCATTTTTCAGGATATCCACAACCCTTTTTACGTGCTTAGGATTGGGATTCTCTTCATACATTTTTAAATACATAGGCTTATCCGTTTAATTTATGATAGTCAGCAAGAAATTTTTCCAAACCTATATCGGTAAGGGGATGATTGAGAAGCCCGACTATAGCTTTAAGCGGGCATGTGGCAACATCTGCACCTGCTTCAAGGCATTGAATAATGTGCATTGTATGTCGTATAGAGGCTGCCAGAACTTCCGTTTCAAATCCATAGTAGCTGTACATCTCAACAATCTGGTGTATAAGATCAATCCCATCGGTTGACGTATCGTCAAGGCGTCCGATAAAAGGCGAGACGTATGAAGCACCTGCTTTTGCCGCCAACAATGCCTGCCCGGGGGAAAACACCAATGTGCAATTGGTACGAATATCTTCACCGGCCAAATATTTAATGGCTTTGATACCATCTTTTATCATTGGAATTTTTACAACGATCTGATCGTGTAATTTCACCAGCTCTTTGGCTTCATCAACCATGCCTTTAAAATCAGTTGCTATTACTTCAGCACTTACATCGCCGTCAACAATTTCACATATTTTCTGATAGTGTTTGTTGATGTTTTTTTTGCCACTAATGCCTTCCTTCGACATCAGTGAGGGGTTGGTTGTTACGCCATCAAGAACGCCAAGTTCCTGGGCTTCTTTGATTTGATCCAGATTAGCTGTGTCTATAAAAAATTTCATATCTCCATTATTTTTTTACAAAATTAAGAAAATAACAATTGAAATAACAATGTACTATTAATTTCTTGGGTTCTGTTGCCATTTAATGAGAGAACACATTATACCTTAATTTTATTGCATTATTCCGATGGGGCTTCAAAAATTTTCATTGTATTATGAAAAACGCTGAAAATTTATGATGCAAAAGTCAGTACATAATTTGTACCGTAATTAGTCTCAAGTTTCTGCAAAATTTGTATCTTGCACTTTGTAATTAAAAGCAATTATGCGACGACAAAAAACACAAAGTTTATCGGATGTGATTCGCACCATGAAATCGCAATATAACCTCAATCGCGATTTGGATAAATTACGCATTAAAAAGGCCTGGAAAGATGTTGTAGGGATTAATGCTGCGAGATACACTGATAAATTGTATTTCAGAGGATCGGTATTTTATGTGCATCTGAATTCGCCTGTACTCAGATATGAACTTTCCGGACAACGGAATTTACTGAAAAAACGACTCAATGAAGTTGTGGGGCACGAATTGATAAGCAACATTGTTTTTAAATAAAATCTCCCTTTTTATTACAAAAATATTTGTATTTTCGTCCTGCATAAAACAAAGGTAATCTGCTATGTCTATATCACTACAGAAACTTATTGGAGAAGGACTTACATTTGATGATGTCCTCATGGTACCTGCTTATTCGGAGGTGTTGCCCAAAGATGTGTCCACCACGAGCAAGTTCAGTCGCAACATTGATCTTAATGTTCCCATTGTTTCCGCGGCCATGGATACGGTTACAGAATCGGCCATGGCCATAGCACTGGCAAGGGAAGGCGGCATAGGTGTTATCCATAAAAACATGAGCATAGAAGAGCAGGCGTTGCATGTGCGTAAAGTGAAGCGCGCCGACAACGGTATGATATACGATCCCATTACAGTCACAGCAGATTTAACCGTGGGAGATGTCCTTGATATCATGAAAGAACATAAGATTGGCGGTATCCCTGTGGTAGATAAATCAGGCTTTCTGGAAGGTATTGTTACAAACAGGGACCTGCGTTTTCAGGATGTGATGCAAAAAACCATCAAAGAAGTCATGACATCAGAAAATATTATCACGGCGGGTCAGGATATCAATCTTGAGAAAGCTGCTTCGATTCTTGAACGGCACAAAATTGAAAAATTACCGGTTGTGGATAAAAACAATATGCTGGTGGGATTGATTACCTACAAGGATATTTTTAAAGCCAAAGACCGTCCCAACTCCTGCAAAGATGAACATGGACGCCTGCGTGTGGCTGCTGCTGTTGGAATCTCAGAAGGCACAGAAGCACGTATTGCAGCCCTGGTGGATGCCAGTGTGGATGCTATAGTTATAGATACAGCACACGGCCATACCAAATCAGTGGCACAGCTGATAAGTAAGGTGAAACACACATACGAAAACATCGATGTGGTGGTAGGAAATATTGCTACCCCGGAAGCTGCACTGATGTTGGCAGAAAATGGTGCTGATGCTGTTAAGGTTGGCATTGGCCCCGGTTCAATTTGCACAACCAGGGTAATCGCCGGCGTTGGTATGCCCCAACTCAGTGCAATTTATGATGTAGCTTCTGTTATGAATCCCAAAGGAATCCCCGTTATTGCCGATGGAGGCCTGCGGTTTTCCGGTGATATCGTTAAAGCCATAGCAGGAGGTGCTTCCTCTGTGATGGCCGGATCCTTGTTTGCTGGAACAGAAGAATCACCCGGGGAAACAATAATTTACAATGGCCGTAAGTTTAAATCATACCGCGGAATGGGATCTATTGAAGCTATGCAAAAAGGATCGAAAGACAGGTATTTTCAATCAGAAGAAACCGATTCCTCAAAGCTGGTGGCTGAAGGCATTGCGGCACGTGTACCGTATAAAGGGACCATCAGTGAAGTAGTATATCAACTTGTAGGTGGCCTGAGAGCAGGAATGGGATATTGCGGAACCCCTGATATTAAGTTTTTGCAGGAAAACGGTAAGTTTGTTAAAATCACAAATTCCGGCATGCTTGAATCTCACCCTCATGATGTGGTAATTACACGTGAAGCACCTAATTATACGAGAGAATATTAACATGGCGTTTAACTTAAAAATACATGAAATATGATTAAAAAAATGTTTTTTCTTTTTTTTCTGAGTGGTTTTTTAACCTCTTTGTTTGCTCAGCAAAATATTGATGACAGGATTATTCTTGAAGTGGACGGAGAAGAAATTACTGTCAGTGAGTTTTTACACATATACAATAAAAACAACAAACAACAGGTTGAAAACTATAATCTGGATTCCCTGAGAAATTACATGGATTTGTTTGTGAATTTCAAACTCAAAGTAGCTGAAGCCAGGAATTTAGGACTGGACACACTTCCAAAATTTCAAAAAGAACTGCGTAGTTATCGTTCACAATTGGCTCAGCCCTACCTTACGGATAAATCTGTAGAAAACGATTTGATTGAAGAAGCCTGGGAACGTAAACAAAAAGACGTCAAAGCATCGCATATTTTAATTAAGGTGGATCAACATGCCAGCCCTGAAGATACCTTAAAAGCGTACAATAAAATTGCAGAAATCAGGGAAAATATCGTCAACGGAAATGCCGATTTCAATGAAATGGCAACAAAATATTCTGAAGATGAATCTGTAAAAAGAAACAACGGCCACCTGGGATGGTTTACGGTTTTCGGCATGGTGTATCCTTTTGAAACGGCAGCTTATGAAACCCCTGTTGGTAAAGTATCTGATATTGTGCGTACACGTTTTGGTTATCACATCATAAAAGTTGAAGATAAACGTCCTGCTAAAGGCAGAATCCGTGTTGCCCACATCATGGTGTTGAAACCCAAAGATGCCGGCGAAGCAGAAATGGAAAAAGCTAAAGCTAAAGTAAAAGAAATAGAACAAAAACTTGAAGCAGGCAAGGAATTTGAAAAATTGGCAGAAGAATATTCCGAAGACCGCAGATCTGCTCGTTCCGGGGGCTTGTTACCCTGGTTTGGTGTGGGAGGTAAAATGATTCCTGAATTTGAAAACGCAGCCTTTAATCTTGATGAAACAGGAGAAATTGACGGACCGGTAAAAACAAGCTATGGCTATCATTTTATAAAACTCATCGATAAAGAACCTATTGGTAATTTTGAAGAAGAAAAATCAAAAATCGCATCACGAATCAGCAATTCGGCAAGGGCTTCACTGTCTAAGGATGTGCTTGTTGAAAAGCTGAAAAAAGAATACGATTTGAATCTGTATCCGGAAAATGCCGCTGAAGTTCATGAGCATGTAACAGACAGCATTTTTCATGGTAAATGGGATGCAAGTGAAGCTAAAAAACTGGATAAAAAAGTGTTGAGTTTTGCTGATACGGTAGTTACTCAAAAAGATTATGCCGATTACCTTGAAAAGTATAACAGGAAATCCAATCCTATGGGATTGGAAACTTTTTTACAGAAAAAACTCAATGACTATGTGAGTAAATGCATTATGCTGTATGAAGAAGAGCATCTTGAAAACAAATACCCCAAATTTCGTTACCTGATGAAAGAATACCACGATGGTATCCTGCTGTTTGATGTGACGGACAAAATGGTATGGTCAAAAGCAGTGAAAGATACTGCCGGGGTGAAGGCATATTATGAAAAACATAAAGAAAATTACATGTGGGGAACACGGTATGATGTAAAAAAACTGAACGCTAAGAACAAAAAACTGGCTAAAGATGTAGAAAAACATTTGAAAAAGCACAGTGATGTGACCTGGCATGAAATAGACAGCCTGTTCAACGCTGATGATTCGGCCGCCGTAAGCAAAGACACCTGGGGAACCTTTGAAGCCGGTGACAATGACATGGTTTCTGAACTTGTCGTTGAACACAGTAAAAAACTGAACAAAAAAGGAGAAATACTTGACAGAAATGATAATCAGGTGTTATTTATTAAAAAAATTGAACCATGTATTAAAAAATTAAAAGAAGCCCGTGGAACAGTAACCGCTGACTACCAAAAACACCTTGAAAAAGAATGGATGCAGGCTTTACACGATAAATACGATGTGATTATTCATGACGAGGTGTTGGAAAGCATTGTAAAAAATAATTAAATGAAGCTTTTTAAGTCATACGTTATTATCTTCTGTGCAGCTGTTTTTTCCCTGCTTTCATGTCATCAGGAGAAAGAACCCCTTCGTGATGATGCATTGGTCAAATTGCACGGCAAAACCCTGACCACATCCGAATTAAAAAACATGATTCCGGATAAGATGTCTGAAAAAGACAGCGCTGAAATGGCAGATAAAATTATCCAAAAATGGATAAACGATGAATTGCTGTACTGGCAAGCTGTCAATAGCCTGAAAGACAGCTCGGGTATTAAGAAAAAGGTCCGGGATTTCAGGAAACAGATGTATATCTACGAATATAAAAGTCAGTATATCGACAATAAGCTTGATACAGTAGTCTCACATGAAGAGGCTAAAGCGTATTACGAGGATAATCTGGAATTTTATGTTTTAGACCGCCTGGCTGTAAAGGCACATTATATGGTTATGGATGCTAAGATACCCGCCTACTACAGAGAACTGGATAAAGTCAGAAGGGCAAAGCCGGATAAAATGGATATCCTGTATGATGCCATCAAGGGAACAAATAAAACCATTGTTGAACACAATGACAGGTGGATATATTTTGACGACTTACTGAAAGAAATACAGGCTGTTGACAGTCAACAAAACCTTAGGCAAAAAGCTGTACAACTTGGGGATTTTGCTGTGGAAGACAGTGTGGACCGTTACATTGTAAAAATCAATGAAAAACTTTTTCCCGGAGATACCATGCCTGTTGACCTGATTGAAAACAGAATATCGCATATTATTATTAACAAAAGAAAACAGAATCTCATTACGGATTTAAAAAATCAACTCCTTCAGGACGCTAAATCAAGTGATGTTATCGTTATAAACGAAAAATAAGTGTATGATCAACATTCGAAATATTTTTACGGGTTTATTTTTATTGATAAGTTTTCAAGTATTTTCACAGGATGAAAAAGTGATAGATCAGGTGATTGCCGTTGTTGGAGATGACCCCATTTTATTGTCCGAGGTAGAAACGCAGGCCATGCAGCTTAAAAGCCAGGGGTATTCTGGTGCCAGTGATGTGAATTGTGAAATACTGGAAGAAATGTTGTTTCAAAAACTTTTGTTGAAACAAGCAAATCAAGACAGCCTTGAAGTAACCTCGGCCGAAGTGGAAAATGAGCTTGACAGGCGTCTGAATATGTTTATTCGCCAGCTTGGTTCGGAGCAAAAACTGGAAGAATATTACCAAAAGACCATCCCGGAGATCAAATCGGATTTCAGGGATATGATCAGGGAACAAATGCTTACCCAGCAAATGCAACAAAAACTCACAAATGATATTAATATTACACCTGCAGAAGTCAGACAGCATTTCAATTCCATCAGCGAAGACAGCATCCCGGTTGTTCCTGCCACTTACAAAATTAAACAAATTGCAATATACCCAAAAGTATCTGAAAAAGAAAAACAACGCTGTCTGGATAAAATCAATGAAATCAGGGACAGGATTCTTGATGGGGAAAATTTCAGCACCCTGGCTGTTTTGTATTCCGATGATCCCGGTTCAGCCCAAAAAGGTGGAGAGCTTGGTTTTGTCGGCCGTACTGATCTTGTGCCTGAATTTGCTACCACAGCTTTTGATATGGATGAGGATGACCCGGTATCCAGGGTAGTGGAAACAGAATTTGGATATCATATATTAAAGCTCATTGAACGCAAAGGGAATCAGGTAAACGTCAGGCACATATTGATCTCACCAAAAACCGGACAGGAAGAACAACGAAAGGCCAAAGAAAAACTTCGCAATATTCGTACTCAGATCATCGCAGACAGCATTAGTTTTGAAAATGCTGCCGAATTATATTCTGAAGATGAAAATACAAAAAACAGCGGTGGTACGGTAATGAACCCCGAAACAGGCGAAACAAAACTTGAAGCATCTGACCTTGACCCCATGATCAGAAGCGATGTCGAAAACCTGGATGAAGGAGAAATCTCTAATGTCATACGAACGCGGGATGAACGAGGTAAAACTGTTTTTAAACTGTTTAAACTGGATCAAAAAACGGAAAAACACACAGCCAACCTGAAACAGGATTATCAACGATACAAGGACATTACCATGAATAAAAAGAAAGAGAAGATCATCAGGAAGTGGATAGAAAACCAACTAAAACATACCTACATCAACATTGATCCGTCTTATCAAAACTGCGAATTTCAATACACAGACTGGACTGCGAAGGGTGAAAATATAGCGGAGTAATCACTGCTTTAAACCGGTTGTAAAACTATGCATCAGCCGGGATAAACTTCCGGATATGTCTTTTAGCGGTGGCAAATTCAGGAATTCATTACGTAACTTGTTTGTTAATTCCAATTGGCTGCCATCGTGATTTTTATCCACATACACAGCAAACAACAATGCCATTTTTATTTGCTGGCTTTTAAAACGGCTTTTATGCGGACTGACCTTGCCCGGATGTATGTGTATATACCGTTCATCGGTTCCCTGGCGCATGAGCCAGCGTGATCTGTCAGAAACCGGGATAACTTCATAGTTAGATACCGTTTGCAGCCAGTTCAGATAGGCTTTTTTTTCAAAAATGCCCTTATTTTTTAAATGCCTTTCCAAATCGGAACAAATTGCCGGAACGGATAATTCCCCGGTGTAAAAATCCGTAACCGATTCACCTATGTTCAATACATACCGCCTGATATCTTCAGCGGGTAATTTTTGTAAAGCAGGGATGTTATCACGAATATACCCAAGGTGATGTTTCCATGTGTTTAGCAGAAACGGGTACGGTATGTCTTGCAGGTAGTGTTGCATGAGAACGAAAGGTAATAATATATTTTTTATCAATCACATCACAACGCCAACAAACATTTTATTGGCTTGATTTTTGCTTAATTACAACGAAAACAAATTTGTATGGGATGGCTTAATCTGCCACTCATCCTACTTGATTATCGCTCATTGAGAAATACAATTTAAAGAATAACTGGTAATTAAATTCCATTAAAATATTAGCACCATGATACAAGAAATAATTTTGTAAATTTGTACCAAAGAAAAAGTTTATGTTAACAAAATCAAGTTTAAAGAAGCAAATAGACAGCTTTCCCGAAAGATTTACCATTGATGAATTGATTGACCGGTTGATTCTTTTGGAAAAGATTGAAAATGGAGAAAAGCAATCTACAGGCAAAGAAACCATTTCTGAAAAAGAGATGGATAAAGAAATTGATAAATGGTTCAAATAAAATGGACATATCAGGCCAGGGATGATTTAAAGGGATTGCTGAATACATTGTAAAAGATTCCAAACGATATGCCCGATTGCAGGTTGAAAGGATAAAATCAAGAATAAAGGTGTTAAAAACACAGCCCAAAAGTGGAAAAATTGTTCCTGAGGTCAATAGAATTGATATAAGGGAGCTTGTTTACGGGAATTACAGGATTGTTTATAAAATTGTATCCCAAAATCGAATTGATGTTCTGACAATTCATCATTCAGCAAGAGATTTAACAACACGTAACATACAATTTAAATAAAAACTGGCAAAAAAGCAACAATCAGGTAAAGACATAAGGAATGCTCTTCTGATTGCTGTTTTCTGTTTTTTGTACATTAGATTTTTTTGGCTGTTTCGTATCCATCACTGATGGCATCCTGGGCATTGCCGATTTTTTTTGCATCACCAATGGTATGTACAGGGATTTTTCCTTTCAATTGCTCTTCTAAGGGGTTATAACTATTCATCCCTGTGGAAACAACAATCATATCTATATCATTAAATTCTATATCTTTTTCGTTTCGTACTGCATAAACGGTTTTTCCCTCAATGTGTTTAATATGGGTATGGTCGCTGAAAGTGGTGTTTTGTTCCTCCATCATTTTTAAAGACAAGCTTTTGGCTATCATTTCCATGTCTTCACCAAAATCTGTTGTTCGTTTTACAATGATGATTTGATTATGCAAAGGAATGAGTGCTGTGGCGATATCAACCCCGATCAGACCACCGCCAATGATCAGAATTATTTTGTTATGTGGCAGGTTTTCTTCAGCAAGGATATCTGCCCAGTGATAATTTGTAAGCCCTGAAATATTAGGTACTTTAGGTTTTGATCCTGTAGCCAGAATAGCTTCATCGTAGTTTGAGGTAATTAAAGATGGGTCAGCTTCATTGAAGATTATGTTGATCTTTTCCCTTTCTAAGGCTTGTTTGTAATAGGGAACAAGCGTTGCCATTGATCTTTTATGTGGAGTCAGGGGGGCCAGGTTAAATTGTCCGCCCAGTTCGTTTTTTTCATACAAATCAATGTCATGACCTTTTTTCTTCAGTGTAAGTGCTGTTTCCATTCCAGCCAGGCCTCCACCGATGACAGCGATATGTTTGGGTCGTTTAGCGTGTTGCAATTTTTCTTTTTCTTTTCCTACCTCAGGATTGACAAGGCATTGAAGGCCTTCTCCCGATTTTACACCACCAAGGCAGCCTTCAGAACATGCCAGGCAAGGCCTGATGATACCGTCTTTGTTACCATAGTATTTGCTTGTAAACCCAGGATCTGCTATCAACGCCCGGCCAAGGGCTATGTATTCGGCTTCATGGTTTGTTTTTAGATTTTCAATATCGTTTACAGAATTTATCCGTCCCACGTAGATAACAGGTATGTTGATTTTTGATTTTATGGCATCGGCAAATTCCCATGTTTTTCCTTTGGGGATAAACATGTGCTGGAAAAACCAGGGTGGTGTAGAACAGGCTGTCCCTGCGGTTACGTGTACAGCATCAGCGCCATGAGATTCCAAAGCGCGCGAGAAACGAAACATATCGTCGAGATGAAAACCTTCGGGAATCATTTCATCCCCGCTGATGCGTATGATTACAGGTAAATCCACGGATTTTTTTACAGCATCAAGGATGTCCAGTGCCAATCGCTGACGGTTTTCTGGGGTACCACCGTATTCATCCGTACGGTCATTGACAAATGGGGATAAAAACTGGGCTACCAGGTATCCATGGCCAAACTGAAGCTCAATAATGTCAAACCCGGCATTTTTAGCCCGTTTTGACGATTCTGCAAACAGGTCAATGGTGTCCTGTATGTCTTGTTTTGTCATGGTTTTGGGAACAGCACCGCCGTTTTCGCATGCCTTGTTGGTACTGGAAAGCCAAACGTTGCCGGGAATTTTTGGATTGGCCATGCGGCCGGGATGGTTCAAATGAGCAATGCTTTTGGCTCCTTTTTCATGGATGATTACATTGAGTTCTTTCAGTCCGGCAATTTTGTCGTCATCATCAATTCCCATCTGCGTTGGAAGTTCACGCAGCGATTTGTGCATATAAAGGGGTTCTGCTGTTATGGCTCCGATGTCTGCATTGCGTGCAGCGTAAAAATGTTTGTGTCTGTCAGTTACTTTACCACTGCCATCACTATAACCCAATTTAATGGGAGCAAAAATAAAAGAATTGTTTAATTGTAACATAACTATTAGATTTTATGGATTTTACATGTATTAATAACCACTTATAATTTTGATAAAACCGGGAATATCATACGATTTTACAGGAAACGGATTGGTCAGAAATATCAGGGGAATGCCACAGTTGTGTATGTGTGGTACGCATATAATGTTTTTTTGCATTTGCTGTATGTGTTTTATGCTGTTTCCCATGCTGTTGTTTTTAACGGTAAAATATGGAATCATTGATGTACAATTCATCGTGGTGCCCCAGTTCTATTTCTATCATTTCATTTTGCAATGATTTAATCATATCCACCGATGGCAAATAGGCTTTGATATCAAGTACCGGCGTCCCGTCAAAAGCATCAACGCCGCTGATGAACAAGGTGTCACCGCTGATTTTTTTGAGTTTTACCACAGATAAGCCTATGGGATTGGGCCGTTTCGGGCTGCGTGTTGTATAAACCCCGAAATTGTGTTCGTGATTGGACGCAGGTGGTTCTACATGAGCATTCCAGCCTTCAGCAAGGTCAAAATGATACAACACAATGATGTATTCAAACCAATCCAGAAAATCCAATGCATCGCCGCCATATTCAGGCTTTAAGATGATTTTACCTTTGCTGTCGGCAATCAGTATGCCCTGGCGCGGGGCACCCGTTTCAGGGGTGTAATCCGTTTCAAAATACCCAATCGGATGATATATTATGCTTGCTGTATCCTGCGCATGTGTCAGGGTAACCCAGATAAATGGTATAATTATCATATACAGCAAGATTCTCATGTTCAAAAGGCTTTATAAACACGTGCCAGCGAAAAACCGGGGGCATCAAGTTTCAGGTCAAGAAAGTACCCAAACGGCGTTTGAGTTGTGTCTATGCCTGAATCGTTCATCCTGTTTTCCAGGCGCTGGAGAAAATCCATGGTAAACTTTGGGTCTGCCTTGCTGTCGGACAAATGAGCAAAGCTATGCAACACCAGAATGTCAGGCTCATTTTTCTTGATGATCCATTTGATTTGTTTTACCAGCTTTTTGAAAACGGATTTGTCATTTTCTTCATCTTCTTTTTCAATTTGAATAAAGATGGTTTGTGCATTTTTAAAGGCTTTGCCATCGCCGGCATCTGGAACAAAATCCAGCGTTTTTTTTGTTGGCGTATAGGCAAATTCGTCGCAATACATAAAAAGTGTTTTCATTTTTTACAGTCGAGTTTTAGGATGAAAATTATACTGATTAACATGAGGATGATATATAAGGTGAAAAACACATTAAATCCAACCAAACTAATGATCGTCCCACCAAGCAAAGGAAACAAAACAGGCAAAATGCTACCTGCCCCGGCAATTCCTGTATAAATGCTTCGATTGTGAATGGTGCTGATTTCAAGCAAAACCCCGCTTAAAATAATCTGATACAAGCTGATGAATATGCCCCCTACAAAAAAGCTAAACATGTATGCAGCGGGATAATGTGGGAAAATCCAGGCTGCAATTGGAAAAATGGTCCCCAGGATAACCATGGATTGCATCATGTGGTGGTATTTAACATGCTTTGCACGATAAAAGAGGAACAACCCGGCTATGATTAAGCCTAAGGTTTTTGCGATTAACAGGTTGCCAACAAAAGGACTGCTCAGTATTTTGTATTCATCCGAATACAAAATAACAAAGGGAAGAATGCCATACCCAAGCCCCAGGGTATTGATCCCGATAAGGTAATATTGCAATCGCTTATTGTGTTTCAGTTCTGTGAAAATAGCGGTAAATCTGTATTTTATGGGACTGAAATTTTTGGGTACAAATTCTTTAATTGCCCATATTCCAAAGCTTGCTAAGGTTAAAAAACCGGCAGCGTAAAAAAACACACGGGAATAATTACCCGGGTATTCATAATGGTTCAGTATCTCACGCACCAAAAATGCAGACCCGAAAATGCAGGCACTTGATATGATTTGTTTCAGGGATAAAAATGTTTTCCTGTAGCTGTCGCGGATGGACTTTCCCAATATGTCAGTATAGGGAATGTTGGCAAATGCCCCGGTAAGGGAAAATACGGTAATGATGATAAAAATAAGTGCAATAAGCCATCCGGCACTGATGGTTTTTAGGTTTAAAAACAGCAATCCAATGGCGGCGAGGGATAAAATGCGCAGATTGATGCCTCCCAGCAACAAGGGTTTTTTGTGCCCTACCCCTGAAATGGCCGGAGCAAAAAATAACTGCGAAAATCGTGAGCCACCAATCATGATGGCCGTTAGCAGCCCTACCTGGAATTGTGTTCCCCCCGCATTGAGCAGCATCGCCGGAATGACGGTATCAACGTCCATGAAGTTTTTGGCTGTAGCAAGCAAACCCGCATGCCAGATAAAAGCGTAAAAGTTCTTCTGAGATATGTCCCTGCTGACAACGGTCATTTAAGTTTGTATGCTTTCGATGTGGGTGATTCTAAATGTGTTTTTGACGCTTCTATCAGGTTACTGACATTGTTTTCCAGCAACATCACCACATTTTTGACATCTGTCATGGGAACAATTACCGGAAGAAAAAATTGAGATACAATTTCTATGTTTTGTCCGAAAGATTTTGATACCAGAATATGGACATTTTCTTTCTCCAGCAGTTTTGCAATGTTATGCCCTTTAACAGGATCACCATGTTCTGTATTGCCATCATCGATTTTGTGCAGGTTGGGAATGCTTTTTAAAAAATGCAGTTTGTCCCCTGAGAGACCGAATATCAAAAATTTTTCCGATTCTCCGAAATGGGATTCCGGTAGTTTTAGGTTTTTGTCTAAGGCTATGGCCAGTTTTAGTGAATGTTTCATATCGTAGTATTTTGGTTATACATGATTGCATCGGGCAGAAACCTGGTAATTTGCGTTGCTATGCATAAGTTGATTTTGGTCAAAACATTCCGTTTCCCTGAGGGGGGAAGTGTCAAAACCCTTTTTATGTGTGTCTCGCCTGCCATCTACTATGTTATGGTTCTCAATTTAGGGATGATGTTATTGCGGCTGTGCAACGCTATGTCTTTCATGTTCTTGATTTCCTCTTTGCTGATGGGAAGGTTGATTTCCTTTGATGAAAATGTATCGTGTTTCATCCGTTCTGCCCTGAGCCACAAATTATGCTTGTCATCCATACGTGTGTATAAAAGGTTGTCAGCGGTATTTTCCCACATTCTGATATCTTCTCTCATAGCACTCGTACTCACTGATATCATCACCGTTAAGGGAAACGAATTTTCCAGCATGCTGTTGACCCGGTCAATTGTAGCCTGTTTATAACGGGGAGCAATCAACAACAAATTGAAAGCCGCTCCAAATATCATGATGTCTTCATCTTTTGCGTTCAGGTCAGCTTTTGCCATACCCAATGCGTCATACCACTGCTTCTC
>CAZGPW010000237.1:0-1686 GCA_964527535.1 uncultured Bacteroidales bacterium | reverse complement strand
ATCATAAAAGTCTGAATATGCATCAACGAAATTATCCGGGTCTTGGTATTCCAGCACGGGAATATTTTTATCTTTAACGTATTGCTTTAATTCGGGATGTATGTTTTTGCTTCCGTATATCACAGCATCAGAATTGTCAATGGCCATTTTATTCAGGTTGACAAAATCAGGGTTTTTAAGTTTTTCCAGGTCTTTTTTATCAACGCCTTCAAACATGGCGGTTTCCCTGACCTTATCACTTAAAGGGTTTTTAAAGTCATCTTCATAAATGCTGTAGATAATTTTCATTTCGTTGAAAAGCGGATCGTCTTTGTAAGATTTTTTCAGATAAAGGGGAACGAAAGCAGAAAACCAGCCGTGTACATTTACCACATCAGCTGACCAGCATAGCTTTTTTACGGTTTCCAGCACCCCGCGTGCAAAAAAGATGGCTCGCTTATCATTGTCTTCAAATTCTTTTCCCTCTTTATCCCTTACGGTTCCTTTACGGTGGAAAAAATCTTCATTATCGATGAAATATACCTGCAACCTGGCGGATTGAATGGAAGCTACTTTAATAATGAGAGGGTGATCAAAATCATCAAGGATAAGGTTCATTCCTGAAAGGCGAATGACTTCATGCAGTTGATTTCTTCGTTCATTGATTGAACCAAAGCGTGGCATAAATGTTCTGATCTCTTTTCCTTTTTCCTGTATGCCCTGGGGTAAATACCTGCCTATATGGGACATTTCAGATTCTGGCAGATAAGGTGTAATTTCCTGGGTAACGAAAAGTACTTTTTGTTTCATCATCGTACATGTATATTATTATAATAATTTACAAAGGTAATTATTTTTTGGAAAATATTCAATTATTATGGAAACCCCTTTATCAGCATAGGCTGTACCAATGTCTCTAAGATCACTTTTTTATTAGCCCCGCTGAAAAACACCAAACACAATAACTGACAATGACTTAGGCTTCTGTTTTGCAAAATAAATGCAAAAAATTTCAGCAACCCTTATGTTATAAGTGTTGAGGATTTAGGGAATTTATCATTATTGTTTCTTTGTTTTATCAATTATTAAGTGAATTTTTGTAACAAAAACTTTAATTTTTTTTTGGAGATTAAAAAAAATCAGTGTTTCTTTGCATTCCCTAAAATAATGGTCCGTTCGTCTAGTGGTTAGGACGCCAGGTTTTCATCCTGGTAACAGGGGTTCGATTCCCCTACGGACTACAAGAAATGATAAGGAAGCCCTTTTGGAAAACACAAATCCAAAAGGGTTTTTGTTTTTGACTGAAAATTGCACGCGGCTGCCGGAGCGGTAATTTAGTTCTATCTTTCTTGACATGACACTATCTACTTGTTGAATCAATGAAGCGGCCAAGATGATTTTTGTTCATTACACCTCTTTTTCAAAATGTCAAACTAAATAAATGCCATAAAAAAACTCCTGTCTCGAAAAACAGGAGTTTACCTCTAATACCAAGTTGCGTTCTAATGTGTAATATTCAATATTATTATTGATTTAATTGACATTTTTATGAGATTGAATATCTGTATTATACCGATGATGTTCAATGTAATTTGCATAATGTTGGCTGCACTCGGCATAGCTCAAGCAAGCTTGGCTCTGCCCTCGTTGGCACAACATTTTAGGAGCGGTAGCGAACTAAAATTACACAATTGAACACATATCGGT
>CAZGPW010000236.1:0-26440 GCA_964527535.1 uncultured Bacteroidales bacterium | reverse complement strand
TAATGCACTTGGCAGAAATGCTAGCACACCAGAACAAAAATTTGCCGGTCAGGTAGATGATATTTCCACGGCCATCGCTATTTCAGCAGGTGAAAACACCAGTTTTGCCATGCTTGAAGACAGCACAGTATGGACTTTTGGCGATGACGACAGTGGACAACTCGGCATTGGTGCCGGAGATGAAAGCACAATAACACCGACACAAATTCCTTCTCTTTTTAATATTAAAGCCATTGAAGGAGGCGGGCCTCATACAATTGTGCTCACAGAAAATGATTCAATTAAAACTTTTGGAAACAACAGCGACGGACAACTTGGTTTAGGTTATACAGGTGGTGATGAACATACACCTCAAACTGTGGATCAATACAACATGGGGGCCGTATATGCAGATGCCGGCCCGGATCAATTCTATTGTGATGGCGGCTCTGTACAACTTGGCGGAGAACCGGGCGATTACAATAATTATATGTATCAATGGCAACCTCTTATTGGTTTAGATGGGGGGCCTATTATTACAAGTAATCCAGATACTTTGGCACAACCCTATTCGGAAATTTCAACACAAACCTTTACAACCATTAATTATATCTTATGGAAAACCTACCGTTATGGCGTATTAATTGACGGCTGTTATGAAACCGATACAGCTGAAGTAACCGTAAGGGGCAGTGCAAACGCGAAATTCTCATCCAACGCTCCCGTTTGTTTTGGGGAACCCATTAACTTTATAAACACGGGCAGTTCAGGCAACGGATTGCAATACCAATGGGATTTTGGAGCTGGAGCAACCTTCCCTCCCGGTAGTGATACCCTTGAAAATCCAAGCGGCATTACTTATGACGCTTATGGAATTAAACTTGTCTCTCTAACCATTACTGATACTGTTTGTGGTAGCAGTGACACTTACTCGGATGGTATCACCATTTATGAACAACCAACAGCCTCATTTGATTATACACCTTCAGCCAATATTTGTGCCAACACACATATTGATTTTACCAATACCGGCTCATCAGGAGACAACTGGTCTTATACATGGGATTTCGGAACCGATGCCGTTCCGTCAACTTCCAACGCTGAAAATCCTGAAGGCATTCTTTATACAACCGACGGCAATAAAACCGTAACACTTACGATATCCAACGGGAACTGTACTGAAAATTATTCGGAGGTTGTTACCGTTGATCCAACGCCGGTTGCAGATTTTGATCATTCTGCATCCACTTATTGTACAGACAATCCCATTGATTTTGCAAATACAGGAACAACAGGGGCTGTTTATGAATGGGATTTTGGACCTGATGCCACTCCATCAACGTCCCCAGATGAGAATCCAACAGTAACATACGCAAGCTCAGGCGTAAAAATCATTCAACTGGTAACTACCATTGGTGCATGCACCGACACCGTTGTAAAATCCATCAGTATCACTGAAACACCCGACCCGGATTTTACACATAATGCACCACAATGCGAAGGCGCTATGGTAGATTTTACCTATACCGGTACAACGGGCGTTGATTGGACATATTTCTGGGACTTTGGTGAAGGAGCAACACCGTCAATGTCGTCACAGCAAAACCCTGATGGAATTAACTATGAAGGCCATGGAACAAAAACAATCCAACTGACTGTTTCAAACGGAATATGTTCATCAACAACATCTCAAAACATAAATATCAACGAAACGCCGGTGGCGGATTTTACACACATGTCCACCTATTGCACCACAGATTCTGTAAACTTTGAAAACACAGGAACCACAGGTGCTGATTATGCATGGGATTTTGGCAGCGATGCCACCATTCCATCTTCTACTGATGAAAATCCCGAAGGCGTTATTTACAGCTCGCCAGGCATTAAAACCGTGGAACTTATCACTACACTTGGGTCTTGCACTGACACAATGGTCAAAACCATTAACATCACTGAAACACCGGACCCGGATTTTGATCACACGGCACCACAATGCGAAGGCGGATTGGTTGACTTTACCTATACAGGCACTACCGGCACAGACTGGAATTACCTCTGGGACTTTGGTGATGGTGCTACACCGTCAACATCTACACAGCAAAACCCACTTGGTGTTGCATACACCAGTGCCGGAACAAAATCTGTGCAACTGACCGTTTCCAACGGAATGTGTTCGGAAACAACAAGCCAGAGTTTTGCTATCAACGAAACGCCGGTGGCAGACTTCACTCACATTTCCACCTATTGCACCACAGATTCTGTGAACTTTGAAAACACAGGTACCACAGGTGCCACATACAGTTGGGATTTTGGTAGCGATGCCACCATTACATCTTCTACTGATGAAAATCCCGAAGGGGTTATTTACAGTTCACCGGGCATTAAAACCGTTGAGCTTATCACTACCCTGGGGTCATGCACTGATACCATGGTAAAAACTATCAACATCACAGAAACACCTGACCCGGATTTTGATCACACGGCACCACAATGCGAAGGCGGATTGGTTGACTTTACCTATACAGGCACTACCGGTACAGACTGGAATTACCTCTGGGATTTTGGTGAAGGCGCCATGCCATCGACATCAACCCAGCAAAATCCGGTTGGCGTCTTTTATACCGGAGCGGGGACAAAAACGGTGCAGTTAACTGTTTCCAATGGTGTATGCTCCGAAACCATAACACAAAACATCACCATCGAAGAAACGCCGGTTGCCGATTTCACACACATCTCTACCTATTGCACCACGGATTCTGTGAACTTTGAAAACACAGGAACGACAGGTGCAACGTATGCATGGGATTTTGGCAGCGATGCCACCATCCCATCTTCTACTGATGAAAATCCCACAGGTGTTGTTTACAGTTCGCCAGGCATTAAAACCGTTGAGCTTATCACTACCCTGGGGTCATGCACTGATACCATGGTAAAAACCATCAACATCACAGAAACGCCTGACCCGGATTTTACACACACTGCACCACAATGCGAAGGCGGATTGGTTGACTTTACCTATACAGGCACTACCGGCACAGACTGGAATTACCTCTGGGATTTTGGTGATGGTGCTACACCTTCTACTTCTACCCAGGTAAGCCCTGTTGGTGTTGAATACGACGGATACGGAACAAAAACCGTTCAGTTGACCGTTACCAACGGAATGTGCTCAGAAACTGTCACCCAAAACTTTGACATTAATCAAAAACCGGTGGCAGACTTTACACACATGTCCACCTATTGCACCACAGATTCTGTGAACTTTGAAAACACAGGTACCACAGGTGCTGATTATGAATGGGACTTTGGCAGCGATGCCAGCATTCCATCTTCTACTGATGAAAATCCCGAAGGTATTGTTTACAGTTCGCCGGGCATTAAAACCGTGGAACTTATCACTACCCTTGGGTCTTGCACTGACACAATGGTCAAAACCATTAACATCATTGAAACGCCTGATCCAAATTTTACCCACAATGCACCACAATGTGCAGGTACTGCGATTGATTTCAGTTATCCCGGAACAACAGGTAATGACTGGAATTACCTCTGGGATTTCGGACAAGGTGCTACGCCTTCAATCTCAACGCAACAAAATCCGGAAAGCGTCAAATATTCCGGTGGTGATAAATCAGTATTATTAACCGTTACCAATGCACAGTGTTCTGAAAGCATTGAGCAAAGCATATCAATACATCAATTGCCTGATGCAGATGCCGGAGTCGATACCACAATCTGCGCAAACACAAGCGTACAAATCGGCAGCGATTCTGTTACCGGTTATGACTATCAATGGTCAGACCCGAACAACTCCCTGGATGACATAAACATTGCCAATCCTACGGCTTCTCCATCCGCTTCTATTACCACGTATCATCTGCTGGTAACCGATTCAAACGGATGTCAGAACCAGGATTCAGTTACCGTGGTTATGATGAATTCTGCTTTTGTTGATGCTGGCAGCGATGTAGAAATATGCTACGGAGATACTGTACAAATTGGTATGGGACTGATTGAATGGCAATCTTATTCATGGTCGCCGGCAGCTGGTTTATCTGATTCAACTATATCCAATCCTCTGGCCAGCCCTGACAGCACAACCACATACACCGTTAGCGTGCAATATGAACAATGCGAGCCAATTACCGATGATGTGAAAGTGCTGGTTCATCCATTACCGGATATTGAGGCCAGCGGACCAAATGGAGAAGATACGGTGGAAATAGCCCGTGGTGAATCAACTACGCTAATTGCTACCGGAGGTACCCAATACGAATGGATGCCTGTGTATTCATTGAATAGTGCCGGGATTTATAATCCCCTGGCAACCCCTGACACATCCACATTATATACCGTCACAGGAATAGATGTATTCGGTTGTGAAAATACAGATGATGTATATGTTCTGGTTAGAATCCCGGGCTTATATATCCCCTCGGCTTTCACTCCCAATGGTGACAACAGAAACGATATTTTCTATGTTCGTTGTAAAGGAACAAAATCCTTTGAATTGAATATCATGAGCCGCAATGGTGACCTGTTGTATCACTCCAAAAATCCTGACGAAGGATGGGATGGCACAGTACAGGGAACCAGCGAAGCAGTTCCTTCAGGAGCATATGTATATCACACCAAAGGGGAATTCAGTGACGGCGAAAAATTCAATGAATCCGGAATTATTAACCTGATCAGATAAAATGAAATCAGTAAAAACGAATCAGAAAAACATACACATTATGAAAAAAATAAGTTTTGTAATCCTCGGTTTAATAATCAGTTGGGCAGCATTTTCACAGGATGTTAGGCATTCACAGCCCTATTCGGTACCACTGAAACTCAACCCTGCCCTCATGGGGTCAGATGACAACATCAACGCCAAACTCAATTACAGATCACAATGGGCAGGTGTGGAAAATGGGTTTACCACTGCTGCGTTTACTTTTATGGCTCCTGTGTATAAACAGGGAGATGGAAACAAGCTGGATGTTGGAGTGTATGCCATGAACGATGAAGCCGGTGCTTTTCATCACATCGAAGGCATGCTGGCTGTAAACTATAACCTCCGTCTCAGCGAAAGCGGCCACTTTTTGAGTGGTTCCGTGTATGGGGGATTCAATCAGAAATTCCTTGATACCGATGGCCTCACCTTCGATGACCAGTATGAAGTCGGAAGTTTTGAAGCCACAAACCAAACCAGCGAAACCGTGATGCACGAATCAGTCAACTACATTGATGCCGGTTTTGGGTTGATGTGGTATTACCAGCCTATGGAGGAAAACAGCAACATCAATGCGTTTGCAGGAATATCTGCTTTCCATGTTAACCAGCCAAATGAAAGCTTTACCGAAGAGGTAGGAGAATTGTACGCAAAATTTTCTTCTCAGGCAGGCATTAAAATCATGCCCGAAGGAAGTCAACTCAGCTTTATGCCCAATATTATCGGCTCTACACAAAATGGGATCAATGAACTGGCTACCGGTATTTATACCGATTACGCCATCAATGAAACCTTTAAAGCACGGATAGGAGCCTGGTACAGGGCACAAAACACGATGGCTTTTGTGGTGGGATTTGAGTTTATGCAGGTTTATGTCGGATACAGTTACGACCTGCCAAATTCAGGCCTGAGCAACATGGTAAATGGTGCCAACACGCATGAAATTAGCTTATCTTATTATTTTAATACATCATCGGAAAAAAGTTATAAGATGTTTTAACAAGGATATTGGTAAGCAGAGTCTGCTGAAAAACACTAAACGCAGTAGAACCATGATTAAAATATAATCATAACTAATCAGTACTCGCCTCTGCGAAAATAGACTTCAAAATAAGGTGTTCGGTGTTAGGATTTAGGTGTTAGGTTTTAGTTTTTTCATGACCTAAAACCTAACACCTAAGTCCTAAAAACTTATATTAGAAAGAGTTATATGATACCAAGTTGCGTTCACTTCGGCAGGCTCACTTCGGCGGCGCTCAGTACATCGCAGTACATCGCACTTCGACTTTGCTTACTTCGGCTTCGCTTGCTTCGACTTCGCTTGCTTCGACTTCGCTCAGCACATCGCAGCACATAGCAGCACATCGCAGCACATCGCAACTGTGTAATATTAAATATTCTTATTAAGATTACATGAAATTACAATAGATAGAATATCGGTATGAGAGAGTAAATATAAAAAGATGTATGCGCCTGAATAGTATAATTGTGATGAATAAATTTTCAGATAATAAAGGGGGTATTATCATAATGTAAGTCAGGTCAAAATCCTACCTGTGTAATATCCACAGTTCGTTGTTACCAATCTGCTGCCTGAGATGATCAAGGGCCTGATAAGCAGCTTCTACTGTTTCATAATTTTTAATAGCAACCCTGTGCATACCGTTTCCAGCATCGAAAATCCGGCAATGATATCCCATATCTTCATATTGAGTTATCGCTTTTTCTGCATTGGCCATTGAACGGAAACTTCCACCAATGATAAAATAATCTCCTGATGTTGATTTTGTGCTTGCTGCAGGTGTTTCAGTATCGGGTTCCGGTTTAGCCTTTTCAGCAAGTTCAGGTTTGGTTTCCGGTTCTTCCGGAATTTCAGGTGTTGTTGTTTCAGCAGGCTCAGTTTTTTTTGTGTTATCCGGTTCAGCATGCAAGGTTTCGCGCATCAGGTTGAAATCTTCGGCATTCAATGCAATGATGCGTTTATTCATTTTCATAGGAATTTCAATGCCTGCTTTGCCAAATAAATGCTGATACTCTTTCGTCTGGAAGAAAAAAGGAGCGTAAATGAGAGCAGCTATTATGGGAATACCTGCAAGCAAAGGTACCAAACTCGGACGCCGGCGCTTTTTTCTTACCGGGGTCATTGTCTTTTTCGGTTGCGTTACGCGCTTTGTGGAGGTTTCCAGCAGCGGGAATTCAAAACTATCCAGACCAAATGAGCTCTTTAGGTAATTTACATCAGCGTTAGGTATAAAAACAAGCAGGGATTTCTTTTTCGAAAAACTACCCAGCGATTTCAATTTTACCGTTCTGCCTTTATCCAGTGAGATGTTTATTTTTTTAACAAAGGCATCCACTTTCTGTCCTGCAGCCTCGTATGAAATCTTATCGCCGGAGGCAATGGATTTTATCAGCAAGCCATCGTCTTTTTGCAATTTTTGGTTAAAGGCGATGGTTTTTGAGGGCGGAAAGACTTCCTGAGTTTTAAAATTAATTGTTGCTTCCTGATAATTTCCAACAAAGCCACCAAAGCCGGGGACAATCACACAGTCTTCAGTATATAACAATTCCCTTATGTAATCAGATACGGTCATGCTGATTTGTTTTACCATGTAAAAATACAATAAATAATAATGACTACCAAAGAAATTATTTAGACCATAGTTTACCTATATTTTAGGTTTGGATCGGGTGATTTATCCCACAATCAATCAGGCACATTATTATAATCCATAAATCCGCAAATGGTATTAAGGATAATATTTTCACATCAATAGATATCGTGTTTACTGGCAGCCACAGTGTTATGTAATAATGCCACGATAGTCATTGGCCCTACACCACCAGGCACCGGTGTAATGTATGAACATTTTGGTGCCACATCATCAAAATCCACATCCCCCAGTAGTTTCCATCCGCTTTTTGTTTTATCTGATTTTACCCGGGTGATACCTACATCAATTACGACAGCACCGTTTTTTACCATATCTGCTTTAACGTATTTTGCTTTGCCTAAAGCTACAATCAGAATATCTGCATTTGCAGTTATGGATTTTAAATTTTTAGTCCGGCTATGGCATAAGGTGACGGTAGCGTTGCCCGGAGTCGATTTTTGTCCTAACAATATGCTCACCGGACGCCCTACAATATTGCTTCTGCCAAGAACAACCACATGTTTTCCTTCTGTTTCAATGTTGTACCGTTTCAGGAGGTTGATGATGCCAAACGGGGTGGCGGAAATGTAAGCAGGCATCCCCAGGGTCATACGTCCAATGTTAACAGGATGAAATCCATCTACATCCTTTTCCGGTTTAATGGCTTCAACAATTTTTTGTTCATCAATGTGATCGGGGAGGGGGAGTTGTACAATGAAACCATCAATATCATCATCATTGTTCAATTTGTTGACTTCCCGGAGAAGATCAGACTCGGAAATATTATCTTCAAACCGTAATACCGTTGATTTAATGCCTGTTTTTTCGCAGGCTTTCTCCTTGTTGCGAACGTAGGTTTCTGATGCACCATCATGACCTACCAATATTGCAGCCAGGTGGGGGATGTTTCCGCCTTCCGCCTTAATCCTGTCAATTTTATCCTTTATCTCGTCTTTAATTTGTTTGGATATTGCTTTACCATCAATTATTTCCATAAACTTAGCTGTTTGTTAAGTATGCAAATATAGTTAATATAGCAGAACTTGTTAACGGCTTTGTGTTTTTAATTAATAAAACAAAACACACCTGTATGCCTGTGCGCAAACCGAAATTTATTCGCTGAAATGGAAATCGCGGGAGGTGTGCATGCTGTAATCACCGTTATGATCTGCGGTGATGAACATGGCTTCCATGTTTTCGATGCTGTTTGCAATAGCAAGGGCTTCTTCCGGTGTTTTCATTACCATAAAAGCCGTTGCCCAGGCATCTGCGATCATGCATTGCGGATGGATAACGGTAGCCGATAAAATCTCAGAATTTGCAGGGTACCCTGTTGCCGGATCAATGGAATGCCCGTACTTTTTTCCGTTATGGACTTTGTAATTGCGGTAATCTCCCGATGTGGCAACGGCCATATCATCCAATGAAATTTTTCCTTCTATTTCCCTGTCTTTCGCCATACTGTCCACAATGGGTTTATCAATACCGACAAGCCATGTTTTTCCTTTTTGGGACTTGCCCTGAGCCCTGATCTCTCCTCCTATATCAACCAGGTAATTGGTTATCCCTTTTGATTCAAGGTATTGTGCCA
Organism: uncultured Bacteroidales bacterium; assembly: GCA_964527535.1. Lineage (GTDB taxonomy): Bacteria > Bacteroidota > Bacteroidia > Bacteroidales > ML635J-15 > JAQIBY01. The sequence goes on along the minus strand of CAZGPW010000236.1, from coordinate 17,499 downwards.
CATAATCTACCGACATTCCTTTGGCAATGGCATTGCCAATGATTTCCACGCGCTCATCCACTTTAACCATGGTGTTGTTTTCAAGGGAAATGTTTTCCATCCCCACGAATTCCATCAGGCTGTCAATTTGTGCGGAATCGGGAGCGTGACCGGATTTGTACCCAAAACCCCAGGCATTTGCGAGGGGGGCAATGCTGATATCGAAACGGCCATCAGATTGTTTCCATATTTTTTTGGCAGCCATAAACATAGCGTTGAACAACGAATCTGTTTTCACGTGTTCGTTACGGTTTATTTTTGCAATGAGGCTTGTTGAATCGTAATTATTCAGGCTCTTATTGAAACGTTTCAGCAGGGAATCAATTTGGGGGGCATAATCTTTGTCAGCTTCATACATAACCCTGAAATAGGTGCCCTGAATTTGTCCCTGGTATTTGTAATAGTTATTTTTGGGGTTGTTGCATGAAAACAATACAATCGCCATCCATGCAAGAAACAACAGTTTTGTAATGTTACAATGTTTCATATGATTACTCCTGTTCCCGTTGGTTTTATCCTCCGAAATCATCGAAAGCTATCATTTCTTCGGGCACACCATACTCATCCAGCATTTTCAATACGGCATCGTTCATCAATGGCGGGCCACACAGGTAATATTCAAGTTCTTCGGGTTCTTCGAGTTTGGATAAATATTCTTTTTCAACGACAGTGTGAATAAAACCGGTATAACCATTCCAGTTATCTTCCGGCAAGGGGTCGGACAATGCCACAAAGAATTTAAAATTGGGAAATTCTTTTTCCAGTTGTCTGAATTCTTCTTCGTAAAACATTTCACGTTTAGACCGTGCCCCGTACCAGAATGTAATTTTACGGTCGGATTTAAGGGTTTTGAGCAGGTGGAAAATGTGTGAACGTAAAGGAGCCATGCCAGCGCCTCCACCTATGTACATCATTTCACGTTCGGTTTCTTTGATGAAAAATTCACCGTAAGGGCCTGAAATGGTTACTTTATCGCCGGGCTGGCGAGAAAATATGTAAGATGAACAAACACCGGGGTTCACATTTTTAAACTTGTTCTTTTTAGCATCCCATGGTGGGGTGGCAATCCTGATGTTCAGTTTTACAATGTTTCCTTCGGCGGGATGATTAGCCATTGAATAGGCTCTGAATGTGGGTTCATGGTTTCGCATTTTCAAATCCCACAGGTTCAGTTTATCCCAGTCTTCCCTGTATTCTTCCTCCACATCAATGTCTTTTCCGTAATCCACTTCTATTTTAGGTACATCAATCTGTACATATCCGCCCGGGCGAAAATCCATGTGTTCACCTTCAGGCAATTTCACCACAAACTCTTTGATAAAAGTGGCCACATTTCGATTTGAAATGACTTCGCATTCCCACTTTTTGATGTCAAGAAATTCAGGTGGCAAGCCAATTTTCAGGTCGTTACGCACTTTTACCTGGCATGCCAGCCGCCAATAGTTGTTTTGTTCTTTGCGGCTGAAAAACCCGGTTTCCGTTATCAAAATATCCCCGGCCCCTTCAAATACCTGGCATATACAGGTTCCGCATGTCCCTTGTCCTCCACATGCTGATGGCAGATAAAGCTTGTGCTGAGCCAATGTATCCAGTAAATTTGACCCGGGGCTGGCTTTGATTTCTGTTTCATCGTTAATGGTGATCTTTACTTCCCCCTGAGGTGTGAGTTTTTTCTTTGCATACAGCAAAACAATCACTAAAACCAGTATAACAACCAGGAACACCACAACGCCTGCAATAACAACAATTATCTGATTGGTCAATAATATCATAATTCAGTTTGTTTTTTGAGATTACAACTCAATTCCCATAAAGCCCATAAAAGCAATTCCCATCAGGCCGGTAATGATAAATGTAATGCCTAGGCCTCTCAATGGAGCCGGCACATTGGAATATTTAATTTTTTCACGTATTGCAGCGATGCCCACGATAGCGAGAAACCATCCCACACCTGAACCTAAGCCGTATGTGGTTGCTTCGGCAATGGTGTTGTATGCCCGTTCGGCCATAAACAGAGAGCCACCCAATATGGCGCAGTTGACAGCAATCAGTGGTAAAAATATACCGAGGTTGGCATACAGTGTAGGCGAAAATTTTTCAATTACCATTTCCACCAGTTGTACCATAGAGGCAATCACGGCAATGAAAATGATAAACCTTAAAAACCCGAGGTTTACATCTGCAAGTTCGGGGCTTATCCATGCCAGTGCGCCATCAACCAAAAAGTAATTTTGTATCAGGTAGTTGATTGGCACGGTGATGCCCAACACAAATATCACAGCAATTCCAAGCCCTACAGAGGTTTTAACTGTTTTTGAAACAGCCAGGTAAGAACACATGCCCAGGAAATAGGCAAACACCATGTTCTCAACAAAAATCGATTTGACAAATATGTTAAATAAATGTTCCATGGCGATTATTTTTCTTCGATGAGTTCACGATTTCTATAACGTTGTATCCATATAATAATTCCAACAATGATCAATGCCATTGGGGGCAGAATAAACAGGCCGTTGTTTTCATAACCTATGCCGTAAACCCCTTCGGGAACCACCTGATATCCCCAGATGGTACCTGAGCCAAACAGTTCACGGAAAAAGCCGACAATTACAAGGATTACACCGTAACCTGCAGCATTCCCCAGTCCGTCGAGCAGGGATGGCCAAGGTTTGTTTTTCAATGCAAACGCCTCAAGCCTTCCCATGATGATGCAATTGGTGATGATGAGCCCGACAAAAACCGAAAGTTGTTTACTTACATCAAACATATATGCTTTGAGTACCTGGTCAACGATGACAACCAGTGAAGCAATGACCATAAGTTGCAAAATAATCCGTATCCTTACCGGGATGGTTTTCCTCAGCAGAGATACGATAAGGTTGCTGAATCCCATCACAAAAACAACACTCAACGCCATTATGACAGAGGGTTTAAGCTGCACGGTGATGGCCAGCGCCGAACAAATCCCCAGCACCTGAACTGTGATCGGATTGTTCTTGTTCAACGGCTCTTTAAGCAGTTGCATGTTTGTTGCGGAAAATAAGGGGTCTTTCATTTTGCTCATGGTTTATTCTCCTATGGATTTTGATGTTTGTTTATCGAAATAACTCATGTATGGTTTTATGCGATTTTTCAGCATGTCTCTCAGGCCGTGGCTTGTAATTGTGCCTCCTGTAATGGCGTCCACGGCATTGATGTCATCTTCGGGAGCGCCTCCTTTCACAACATCCACCGACACAAACTCATTGCGTTGATTCAATATTTGTTTTCCCCTGAACTGGTTTTCAAAGCTTGATGTATTGATTTCTGCACCAAGACCGGGGGTTTCGGCATCATGGGAAAAACTGGCTCCAAAAATGGTATTATAGTCATCATTCAGTGCGATATATCCCCAGATGGGGCCCCACAATCCTTTTCCCCTCAGGGGAATGATGTACTTTGATTCGCCCTTTTCGGTTTTCCCGATGAAAAGCGGTAAATTTCGTTGATCCGGGTTCTTTGCCAGTTCTTTTTTCATATCAACATTAAAAGCTTTGACGCTGTCGATGGTTTCCCCTTCATCGTTCACCACCAGGCTGTTTGTGATGTATTTTTCAAAATCGGCCACAGCGTCTTCAGATGTTGTTTCAACACACATTGCAGCAAGGATATCCTGCATCTTTTGCACTTTAACATTTCTGTCCTGCAAAGGCTGCAGCTGTGTAGAAATAACCGACAACACCACCGCTACAATCACGATCATGATGATGGCAAAAAGAAAAATGTATGTGTTACTGTTTTTGTCCATAATCAGGCAGTTTTAAGTCTTTTTTTCCGTTTTTTAATATTGGCCTGCACCACGTAATGGTCAATCAGAGGTGCAAACACATTCATCAGCAAAATAGCCAGCATGGTTCCTTCGGGATAGGCCGGATTTACCACACGGATAAGGATGGCAAGCAAACCAATCAAAAAACCGTAAACCCACTTTCCCCGGTTGGTTTGTGCTGCTGTCACAGGGTCAGTAGCCATAAACACCATGCCGAACATAAATGATCCTATCAGCAGGTGTTCCCAGAAGGGTATCTCCATAAACGGATTGCCACCCACAAGGTTGAAAATAATCCCCATTGACAAGCCGCCCAACAACATCGACAGCATAATGCGCCAACTGCCTAACCCGGTAAACAGCAATATCACAGCCCCAAGGAGGATGGCAATTTTAGATGTTTCACCAATGCTACCAGGGATGGTTCCGGTAATCATATCCATAAGGTCAATGTTATTGCTATTTCCAAGGGTAAAGTCAATGCTGCCTTGTGTTGCTTGTGCCAGTGGTGTGGCCCCGCTGTAGGCATCCAGGGTTTGGCCATCCACCATGCCACCAACCCACACTTTATCACCTGACATCCAGGCAGGATAAGCAAAAAACAGGAAAGCACGTGCTGTCAGTGCCGGATTTAAGATGTTCATCCCTGTACCTCCAAATACTTCTTTGCCAATAATAACAGCAAAAGCAGTTGCCACGGCCACCATCCACAACGGGACATCGGGCGGCATGACAAGCGGAATCAACATTCCTGTTACTAAAAACCCTTCATTTACCTCGTGTTTTCTTATCTGGGCAAACATAAATTCAATGGCAAGGCCTACCACATACGATACCACGACAATGGGAAATACTTTCAGAAACCCATACCATACTGACGGCCAGAATTCAGGGGTTTCTCCCAGGGCAAGAAAATGCTGGTATCCGGTGTTCCAGATCCCAAACAAAAGAGCAGGAATAAGGGCTACCACTACAATTATCATGCTACGTTTCATGTCGTTGGCATCGCGGATATGGGCCCCTGTTTTTGTGGTTTTATTTGGGACAAACAGGAAAGTTTCAAATGCATCAAAGGTAGAATGCAGCTTGTAGAACTTTCCTCCTTTCTCAAAATGCGGTTTTATCTTATCTACAACTTTTCTGAGTTTACTCATTGTTGTTGGTTTTTCATGATTAACTCAATTCTTTTCTTAACATATCCAGAGATTCCCTCAATATTTGCTGAACTTCGGTTTTGGATGTACATACATACTCACACAAAGCCAGGTCTTCTTCAATCACTTCATAAATCCCCAGTTCTTCCATCTTATCGATGTCATCTGTCATACAGGCTTTAATGAGGTGTACGGGATAAATATCAAACGGACACACTTTTTCATATTCCCCGGTCATGACGTACGCACGATGCCCTCCATGATAATTTGTGTCGATCCGGTATTTTTTCCCTGGAATCATCCATGAAAAGTAGTTTCGTGACGCAGTGTATTTATTGAATCCCGGTTTGGCCCATCCAAACATCTCGTAATAATTGCCTTCCGGAATCACCGTGATCATATCATCGTTATACCCCAGAAAAGCGTGGTCATCAAGCTTGCTTCCTGTCAACACATCCCCGCTGATTACCCGCACATTATCCTGAATTTGGTTTTGCTCAATGACATGATTCAATGAAGCGCCGGGTAAAACCTTTGAATAAAAACCTTCTCTTAACTCTGAACCGGCAAAAACAATTTTCCGCCACGGGTTGAATGTTTTTTCCCTGAAAAACCTGCCTATTACAGCCAAATCCTGAGGTTTAATTGTCCAGATTATTTCATTTTTATTGATTGGCCTGATTTTATTGATTTGCGTCCCCACATTTCCGGCAGGATGCGGGCCTTTGAAATAATGAAATTCGGCATGCGGAATACCTTTGTATAAATTGTCATTCGAATTAACAGACAAGCCAAAATGGATATTTTTTCCAGTGAGTTTATGGATTACCTCTGCCCCGGTTTTAAGGTCATTGATCTGGTCTTTCATGATAAAATCCACGTCCGGAGCCAGTGGTGCAGTATTGAAAAGGGAAACAAAAACAGCATCAGGGCTATCAGCAGGGCCGGGAATAACACCAAAGGGGCGTTGCAAAATCAGAGGCCAAAGTCCTGCCTGCAGCAACAGTTTTTTAATATCATCTTCCAGGACATCGTTAAGATCCGGTACATCAATTTTTTCACTGGTATTCTGACCATCACTTTTAATGATGACCTCAAGGATTTTTCGCTTTTCCCCCCTGATTATATCTACCACTTCCCCACTGACAGGTGAGCAAAATTTTACATCGGGATGAAATTTATTATAAAACACGACGGAACCAGCTTTTACATGCATCCCGGGTTTGGCCACCACTTTTGGCCTGAGCCCGTGAAAGTCTGTGGGTTTCAATGCGTATAGTGAAGGTTTTTCCGTTTCCTTTTCCGTAAGTTTTGCTTGCCCCTTAATAGGAATATCAAGTCCTCTGCTGATCTTTACAGGTTTTGACATTTTTATGGGTTTTTCAATTTATGATGAAACAAAACTAATAAATAATTTGATTATCATTCATGCTTCAAATGATATTTCAATGTGCTCTATAATATATTTGTTTCCGTTTTATGATTTTTTATATCGACTACAGGGAAATTATTATAACAGCCATGTTTTCTGAATTTTTAATTCAGCCTTATTAATCCATTAAATATCTGAAAATTATACTCGCACAAAAATGGATTTACATTCTGCATTTTCAAATTTTCCCATGTATTTTAATATTGATTTCATGTGTAATCCAGTCAATAAAAATTTTCAGGTATTGTGATAACAATCATTTTCACATGTAATGTTTCTCATCTTGAAAAATGACAATGGCAACAAAACAAGCTTGGAATTAGTGTAAAGGTTTTGAAAGTACTGTAGTAAAATCTTTTTATTTTATAAAAAAGCAACTATCTTTGAACGATTACGTCTCATTTACAAAGTAAAAGTATGATTCATTTTTTTATTATCTGAACTGAGTTTTGTGAGATTATAATTAATATCGTATGAGAAAGTTTGTTTTTATAATTATCGTGGCATTTATATCCGGGTCTGTTTTATTTGCTCAAAATCTTGTCCCGAATTACAGCCTTGAGGATTACTCCAGTTGCCCGGTGGGGCCAGGTGAGTTAGAAAATGCAACGGGTTGGGCAACCCCGGATTCTGCTTCTCCTGATTATTACAATGCTTGTTATACATCCTTTTTCCCAATGGCTCCATCTATGGATGTGCCTGATAACATACAGGGATTTCAACATGCGCATACAGGCGACGCTTATGGAGGAATCATTGCTTATGACGGTTCAATGGGAGGCGTAGCCGGTGATTACCGTGAATATATGAGGATACAATTAACCAGTCCACTTACTGCAGGAACGGAATATAAAGTACGTTTTTGGTGGAACCTGGCAGATAAATCTCCCTATTCAGTTGAACAGATCGGAATACTTATCACAGATGAATTCATCAATTACTTTGGCGGCGGCCAAAACTATACCACGGCATTGCCTTATAATCCAACCGTTGCAACATCAGGAAGCCAACTTACGGATACGGCTAACTGGGTTTTGCATGAAGAATGCTTTATTGCTACAGGTGGAGAAGAATGGATTTACATTGGTAATTTCAGGGATGAAAACGATGTGAATTATGATGATACCGGTGTTACTTGTGATATGGAAACAGGAGGGTGTTTTGCCTATTACTTTATTGATGATGTTTCCATTGAAGCGGGCAGCTGCGATTCTAATCCTTGTGACTTAACCGTTACTATTAACGGAACCGATCCAACCTGCGGGGATTCCAATGGTTCTGCAACGGCAAATGCAGATCAGGGAACAGAACCTTATACTTATAGTTGGAATAATGGTGACAATGTTGAAACCATAACGGATTTATCCAATGGAGATTATAGTGTTACCGTGACAGATTATGATGGTTGTACTGCGGAAGCTTCTGTTACTTTGTCAGGCACATCTGGCCCTTCTGTGAATACCTCTGGGGTGAATATTACTGATGCTAACTGTAGTGCAAGCGATGGTTCTATAACTGGTATCACTGTATCAGGAGGGGCTTCCCCTGTCACATATTCATGGGAAAACAATAGCGGGACAGAGGTAGGCACAAGCATTGATTTAACAAATATTCCATCAGGCACATATTCCTTAACAGTAACTGATGATAACGGATGTGAAGATTACGCAGGGCCTTTTACTGTCAATGATATCGGTGGCCCGGTCATTGATGATTCAGGGATAAGTATTACAGATGCAGCTTGTGGAGGCTCCAATGGATCAATATCTGGAATTGGGGTTTCTGCCGGGACACCTCCTTATACATATATTTGGTACGATGCTTCCTCAAACCAGGTTGGTACAAGCCTGGACATGAATCATGTTCCTGGTGGTACTTACATACTTGAAGTTACCGATGCTAGTGGTTGTTTAGCACAAGAAGGACCATATACAATCGATGATATTCCGGGACCGGATGTTAATTATAATGCAATTGATGTTTCTTGTTACGGCAGTAGTGATGGGGAAATTTATGTAAATGTTACAAGTGGTACAGCTCCATTTACGTATAATTGGTCCAACGGCGATAACACACAAAACCTAACAGGCCTTAGTGCGGGTATTTATGGTTTAACGGTTACTGATGCTAATGGCTGTGAAGCATCTCTGCAGGCTACAGTTTCAGAACCAGGCCCGATTTCTGTTTCTGCCGATTCAGATGTTGTGATTTGTTATGGAGAATCTACAGATATTGATGCCTCAGCATCGGGGGGCAGTTCCCCTTATTCTTTTTATTGGGGCAATGGTACTTCTTTTAGTCCCGGGGGGCAAACTTTAAGCGTGTCCCCGGACAATGATACGGTATATTATGTGTATGCTGTTGATGGCAATGGTTGTTATTCAGATACTGCTGTTGTGAATGTAACGGTAAGCCCCCAAATGTTTCTTGATCTTGATGTCGAAAATGTTAATTGTCATGGTGTTTGTGATGGGGAAGTGGTTGCATCCGTTAGCGGAGGCATTGGTCCTTATGATTACTCCTGGGACAGCAATGGAAATACGCTTTCAAATATTTGTGCCGGATCTTATACACTAACGGTCACCGATCAATATGGTTGTAGTGCTGATACTGCTTATAGCATTACTGAACCTGATACTTTAATTGGATATATTTTCAACGAAGATCCCTTATGCCCGGGTAGTGCTGATGGTTCTGCATGGGTAAATGTTCAAGGTGGTGTCCCTCCCTATTCTTATCACTGGACCCAGGGACATCAGTCAGATTCTGCTGACAACCTTTCCGCTGGATTACATGAAGTAACCGTTACAGATGCTAATGGATGCCAAATGGTATTATCAACTTACCTTGTTGATCCCGATGAAATAATTATTTCAGGAACCGGTAACAGGCAAATTTGTATTGATGGCAGCGCCTCTTTTTCAACAGCAGTAACTGGTGGTACCCCACCATATACTTTTCATTGGTATGGGCCTGACGGTTTTGAATGGTTTGGGCATAATGTAACAATGTCCCCTGAAGAAACATCCGTTTATACGCTGGTAGTAACAGATGACAACAATTGTACTGCATCAGCAACCTGCAACGTTAATGTATATCCGGAACTACAGATACTGAATTTTTATGCACAAAATGATTCTGTTTGCAGAGGTGAAAGTACAAAACTGGAATTTGAACTCAGTGGTGGTAATGGTGGTCCGTATGAAGTGACTCTTAATGGAAATAATATTATTACATCACCTTATTATTTTACTCCCTCGTATTCTGGTTGGTATAAAATAAAGGTAAAAGATGCATGTGAAACACCTGCAATTTATGATTCATTGTATATTACAGTGCTTGATTTACCATCCAATAATTTTGTTTCGGATATTAATGCCGATTGTCCTCCGGCATCTGTAACATTTAATGCGCTTGATCCAAACGAGGATTATTCATATCAATGGGTTTTCGGAGATAATATCTTTGCCTTTGGTAGTGAAGTTAACCATGTCTATAATAACAGTGGCCTTTATGATGTTACATTATTAATAACTGATGAATTTGGTTGTCAGAAAAGAAAGACCAAGGCACAAATGATCAGGGTTTACCCGGAACCTGATGTGGATTTTTATACAAAACCCCAGCCAATAAGTGTCTTAAACCCACGAGTCGAATTTTATCCTGTGGCTAACAATACAGACAGTATGTACTGGTATTTTGGTGATGGTGATTCTACTGTTTCAAGCACATGGCATCCCGTTCATACCTATGAAGGAATTGGCGAATATGAGGTGATAATGCGAGGTGTTAACCATTATGGTTGCCATGATACTATCCGCAAAGTAATCAAAGTCAAAGATCATTTAACCTTTTATGCTCCTACAGCATTTAGCCCGGATCATGATGGAAATAATGATTGCTTCTCAGTTTGTGGTGTTGGTATTGATCCCAATGAGTTTTCATTGTACATTTATGATCGTTGGGGTGAATTAGTTTTTAAAACTACCACTTATAATGTTGACGAGGGATGTGAAGGTTGTGGTGAAGGTGCATGGGATGGTACCATGCAAGGCGATGTTTTGAAAGGCGATAAATTACTTCCAGCCGGATTATATCCATGGGTATGTGTTTATAAAAATATTTATGGCATTGAATATGAAAAAAGTGGTGTCGTGAAGATTATACGATAATGAGGTGTTTAATTGTTTTTTTGCCGGGTGTAAAAATGTTTTGGATCGCCCCATTCTCCATATCCTATTTTATCTCCTGTTAGTCCTATTCTAACGTCAAGGCAACTGCTGCAATCAGAAGCTTCTTCACTTGTACATGGTTTGTTTTCATACAGGTCATAGTCATCCCTGTACCTTCCGGGAGTAATATTTGGCATGATAACATTGGCACCAGCCATAATGGCTTTTTCCCTGCCAATGGGATCAATGGCTTGCATGGCTGTAGCGGCAGCGATATTGATGTCTTTCATCAATATCCGTAATATGGCAATCATTTTTAAGCTAAGCCTGAACCGGTCGTGCAATGGCATTAGCTGATGACGATAGGCGTAAAGCGGGGTTTCCTTATGTTCTATGTAAGGTCCCATGCCGCACATGTCAATATCAAAATCACGCATAAACATTAAATCGTTGGCCAGATGCTCTGTGGTTTGAAAGGGAGTGCCAATCATTACGCCTGTGCCTGTCTGATAATTTAGTTTTTTTAAGAGCCTGAGTGTTGCAAGCCGTTTTTCAAAACTGTGAATATCATCATCCGGATGCAGTTTATGATACAAATCCGGATTTGAACTTTCTATGCGTAATAAGTACCGGTGTGCGCCTGCTTCATACCATTCACGATATACATCTTCGCTTTGATCTCCCATGGATAATGTAATGCCCAATCCAGGTGTACTCAATTGCTTTATTTTTTTTAACAGGCTTGTGATGTGAGCGGTAAACTTTCTGTTGCTTCTTTCTCCTGATTGTAATACAAGTGACCCATAGTTATGATCAATGGCAAACTTAGCTGCAGCTAACACCTCTTCATCGGTTAATTCATATCTTTTTGTATGTTGATTGCCGGACCGTATTCCGCAATAATAACAATTTTTTGAGCATATATTGGAATATTCTATTAAGCCGCGAAACCATGTTATCTTTCCTACATAGCGGGCTTTAATTTCTGATGCTTTTTTAAACAGCAGTTGTTCGTCTTTTCCACTTAATTCCAGCAAGAAAATAATGTCTTGTTTAGTTAGTTGGTTTTTGTTTAGTATGTTGTGTGTTTTCTTTGACATATTGCATTGGTTTAAATGACACTTTCTGAACAGACACATGATTAGTTACAAACTTTCACGACTCTATTGACAGGTACTAATTAATCACACATCCGTTTCAAGCACGTACCCGTCACGCCTTACAACCATGGGCCCCTCGTAGCTGTTTTGTACGCATAGCACCTTGGGTATATACAGCGAACTAACGATGCGGTAGGCGGTTTCTTTTACCGGCACGGGGGTTTCCTGTCCGTTTTTCAGCATAAAATTAAACGCTTCTTTGGGCGGGATGTTTTTACTGGTTCCTTTGTCAAGCAAAGCAGCCATGTAATAAATGGTACGTATCCCTTTTGATATGAATTCGCCTGCTGCACTGCCTGCTGCACCGTGGAGACAGGCTTTTGATGCTGTAAATCCCGGAAACCCTGCTATAGGGATGTCTTCAGCCGCTGTGCCAATGTACAGAACGGTTTCTTGCAGCAGGGGAAGCAGCTTTTTGCTGATTTCCAGCGGGGCAAAACAATTTACCTGCATGATTTTATCCTCTCCGGGGATAGCCTGCTTGTTGAGGTTTTCGCTGATGCCCGCCGCATGGACAAGGTAATGCAGTTTATCTGTTTTACTTTGTATGGCATCTGCAAGGGCGTTGATATCTTCCTTTTTTGTGAAGTCTGCCCGGAAACACATGGCTTTTCCACTGTGTTTTTTGACCTTATCAGCCAGTTTTTTGGCTGCTTTGGTATTGTGGGCATAATGCAGAAGCAATGTGGCACCGCGTTTTCCCATTTCCAATGCTATTTCCGTGCCCAACGCACCTGTACTGCCCGTTATCAGGCAGGTTTTTCCTGCCAGGTCTTTCTGATGCAATACCGATGCTTTATCCTGATGTCTTTCTGGTACCAGGTAACTGAAAGCACCGTATTTACCGCCGACCCCTGCTACAGAACTGAGAATCTTCATGCCCGGTTTCAACCTGTTTTCATTGTGCAGCAATGACAGGCTTATTGGGATGGTGGCACCGGAAACGTTCCCATACATTTTTTGTGCATCGTTGTACAGTTGGTTTTCGGAAAAACCGATGTTTTTTGCTGTGGGAATAAGGATGGCATTACCCGTCTGATGGGGCACAAAAAAGTCAATGCCGGAAGTTTCCCATCCTGTGGTTTTAAGCATATCACTGCCTGCTTTGCTCATGTTGACAATAGCCCGGTCTTTAATCACGGCATCATCCATGTACAGGTTACTTTCTTTATCAACCCCAACAAAATCCACCATGTGCATATCCTGAAAGTTGCTGATGTGCAACAATCCTTCCCTGTCAGGGGATTCGGTGCGGGATAAAACAACTGCAGCGGCAGCATCGCCAAAGGTCACCAGCGGAACAAATTTTATGCGTTCGGTGAGAAAATCCGACATGGTTTCGGTGTGAGCTACCACAACGTGTTTTGCTTCAGGATGCGATTTCAGGTATTCCATGGCGTGTTGCAGATTCAGGTTAAAACCTGAGCATCCCGAAGCGAGCGTAATTGACGGGGTATTGTTGTCAAAATCCGTAAAAAACGCTTTGATGGTAGCTGCTAAACCAGGGGCTTGTTCGTGTGGTGATACGGTGCTGACAAACCATGCTGAGACATCACTGATTTGTAATCCTGAATCACTGATGGCATTGCGGATGGCTTTTACACCAAGCTCCAGGGAGGTTTCGGCATAAAACAATTTTTTGCGTACCGGCGGAAAAGGCCTGACATGGTGGCGCTTGAAAAAACCCATTTTGTATCCCGCAAAATAATCAAAAGGGGAGACGTTGGGGTGTTTTTTCAGGAAAGCCCGGTAATTATCGCTGCGGATGATTTTGTCTTCCCTGAATCCTTTCAAAAACTCTTTCCTGACAGCTTCCATGATATCGGTATTGGTGATTTCATGTTTGCCGGCAGCGTGTCCGTATCCGCTGAAAATGAAATTTTTCATGATAAATCCTCCTTTAAATAAGCATCCCTGCGTACCATTAACGCCCCTTCGTAATCGGCTTCCACGCCCTGTACTTTTGGCAGGTACAATGATTTTACCAGCTTTTCGGCAATGTTGTCCAGCTCAATGAGCCGGGTTTGACGGACAGATTGCATGGATGTACTTTTTTGAGTTTCGCTGAGTTTTCCCATCATCCCGCCGTCAATAATACCGGGCATGTAATACACCACCCGTTTGTTGTGCTGATAATACCGCATTGCCAAATCAACGGCGTAAGCATGGAGCGCCCTTTTTGAAGCCACGTAAGCCGAGGACCCGCTGAACAGTGCTTCTTCGGCAACAGACCCGACAAAAAGCACGGCTTCTTTTATGTCATCAAACAAGGTTTCGATGAGGATGCGGGCTGCCCGGTGATTGACATGTTCCACTTCCTGCATTTCTTTGTCAGTGACCTCCGAGGCACGTTTCAGGTTTCCTGTAGCCGCTGCGATGTGGATGACATAATCGGGGGCTATTCCCCGTGACTTCATCTCTTTGGCCATGATTTCAACTTCCTGTAATTTAGAAAGATCGGCTTTGAGGTACTGTATGTTTCCGGTATATTTTTTAAGCTTGTTTTTCAACCCGGCCATTTTTTTATCGGCCCGGTAATGCAGCAACAAGTTGGCGTTTTGTTCTGCCAGTTTTTCAATGGTTTTTTGCGCCAGGTCGCCGGTGCTGCCGGTTATAAAAACCGTTTTTCCTTCCAGCATGTTGTTATTGGATTTGAACTTTACCGGTTCATTTACGATGTATGAAAAACCGCCGTATTCTCCTCCAAGCCCTGCAACGGATGTTAAAATGTGCATCCCCGGAGTAAGTTTCCCTTTGGTAAGCAGCTCATGATAGGATGCCGGCACCGATGCACCTGACAAATTACCATAGTTAAGCTGCACATCCTGGTAACATATTTCATCGGGTATCTGAGCGGCTTTTGTCACGGATTTGACAATGGCATGCCCGGTTTGGTGAGGCAGGTAATGATCATACTCAGCGGGTTGTTTTTTGTCTTTTTTGCTGATTTCCCTGGCTACATTTGCCATGTTTGGTACGGCACGGCTTTTTACCACCCTGGGTTCCATGTACAGGTCACCTTCTTTATCTGCCCCGAGGAAGTCAATCATGCGCAGGTCTTCATAGTTGCAGATGTGTTGTACACCCACCGGTTTCTTTGATTCAATGCGTGACAATACCACGGCTGCAGCAGCATCTCCAAAACTGGTGATGGGAACAAAATCTTTTTCATTGCACAGCATCTCCGACATGACTTCCGTGTGGACAATAAGGATGTGTTTCATGCCGGGATGTTGCTTCAGTTTTTGTATTGCCAGTTCCAGGTTGATGTTGAATCCCACACATGCAGATGTCAGGCTGTGTGTTGGGGTTTGATTTTCGAAAGGCACAAAATAACATTTGAGTGTGGCTGCTGTCCCGGGTGCTTTTTCGTGGGGTGTACCGGTGCTTACCATCCACATGTCTATGTCCTGAGCTGATAATCCTGCGTTGTCAATGGCTTGCTGGGATGCTTTGATGGCAAGGTCGAGGCTGTTGTCTGCTTTGGGATACGATTTTTTTGCCGGCGGAAAAGGCACCACATGCCTCCGGTCACGAAATCCCATTTTGTGTTCTGCCATAAATGCAAACGGACTAAGCTGACCGCCTTGCTCAATGTAGGCATTATATGAATCTCCCTGTTTTACACGGCCTTTGTTGAAACCGTACAGGAAACCTTCGTCAATGGCCTGTTCTATCTGTTGATTGGTGATGGTATGTTTTCCCGGTTCAAAACCGGTGCCGGAAAAAATATAAGATTCCATAATTTTTTATTGTCTTAACAAATTAATCTCGTAACAATAGATAAAGTTGCAAATTACAAAAAACAAATCTCAAATAAATGCCAATGAACAAAAATCCAATGAACAAAACAAACTAAATACTGTATTCATTCTGGTTTTGGATAGTTGACATTTACGTTCTTCTAAATCGTAACCAGGTTTTAATTTATGTCTGCTCATTTGTATTCTGTCTGGTATTTATATTATCTTTAGTTTATAATATTGTGTCATTGTGAATAAAGTATGCAGTTGGCAGTTGGCAAGAAGCAGTTTGCAACTTATTTTCCTCTTGGCATGTATTTCTCGGGATGCTCCACCGCATGATTTAGCATTCGCCCTACTTCTTCAGATTTGCTGAGAAGTTCGTTATATTCCTTTATAGAGATATATTTACATTCCTTTGAAAAGTCCAGGGAAACCTGTGTTTCTGAATTTTCCATGTCTGCATCACTAAATTTGCTTGAAAAGTGTTTGGGATATTGCCGTTTCCGGTATCCCTCCCCACTTGCTCTGCAAACCGATCGCGATGATCTTCTGATTTCATCAGTCAGTGCATACTTTTCTTCTTGTGGAAACTGCTTGGTGATGTCAAAGATTTCCATTGCTAAAGCAAATGCCTTTTGATATACAGTTAATGCTCTGAAATTACTTTCCATATTTTTGATTTATTAGTTTGCCAACTGCCAACTTTTTAATTTATGATTGAATAGATTTGCATTTTTAAAGGTAGAGGCCACTCTAAAAAAAAAGAAAAATGCCACCAAAACACCAAACCTGTACCGACGGATGACGGTAGCTCTAAATCCCACAAAACACTGATTAGCAACCAGTAGAATTTTATTGGGATTTTGAGTTTTTGTGATTCTGTGGCGAAAATGACTTTTTAGAGTGGACTCAAGGTATAATTTTTGGATTTTGAGTTTTGTTTTTTTACATACATGATGTTTCATAATTAAATGCTCCTAATGCTACATTTCTTTTTGTCTCTGCTCAAAAAAGGCGTTCATTTTGTCCTTTCCTTCTTTTTCAAGCAAATACCCGAACAGCTTGGATTCGTTTTCAAACGCTTTGGCGCGGGCAGGGTGATGAAGGAATTTTCCGGTTTGTTTGATGTGCGATTTAATTTTTACCAGGGTATCTGTGTTTAGCGCCTGCAATTTTTGCATATACACGGCTTTGAATTTTTCCATGTCGTCATTTCTGACAATATCCTGTATCAGTCCGCATGAATACGCTTCGGTAGGTGTCATTATCTTTTGGTATGTCATGGTGTATAACAACTGCGATATGGTTGTTTTTTCCAAAAACCTGACTGTGCCTCCGCCCGCAGGGATAATGCCATAGCGCATTTCAGGCAGGGCAAATTTTGCTTTATCCCCGGCGATGCAAACGTCGCAACACAGGCACAATTCCAGTCCGCCGCCAAAGGCGATGCCTTGCACAAGGCTAACAGTAAGGCAGGAAAGCGATTCAATGCGATTAAAAATGTCCTGAATCAATGCCGATGCATTGCGTCCTTCTGCTTCATTCATTTTTGCCATGTATAGCAGGTCTCCGCCCGCCGAAAAAACATCGGGTGTACCTGTTATGAACAGGGCTTTGACGTCGTTGGTTTTTTCCAGTTTGGCAATGTTCTCACTGAGCTCCTGAAGCAAAACAGAATCCAAAGCGTTCATTTTTTCCGGCTTGTGGATGTGCAAGTCAGCGATACCGTCTATTATGTGCAGGTAAATAAACCGTTGTTCCATATATCAAAATGCGTTTTGTAAAGCATGTAAAGATACAGAATTCGTTTTGTAATGTAAAAAAATATCCGTTCTGAGGGATAACCAAGTGGTCGGTGGCTTTGTATCCGGTGGCTTCGGCTCCGCCACTAGTTTAGCAAAATGATTATTTTTAATATTTTAGAGTGCTAATTCTGAAGAACCAGAGAAAGAAAGGTGAACTAGTTCGGCTCCTAAGCTTTAAGGCTT
>CAZGPW010000235.1:0-14995 GCA_964527535.1 uncultured Bacteroidales bacterium | reverse complement strand
TGAAAAAAACAGACTTAGAAAAACATTTGTAGCAACAAAATCGAAAAAATATCAGCTTATCTCACTGAATACCTGCGTTTTGTTAAAGTAAAATCCGTTAGAAATACGCCCTTAACTGCACTCCCCCGGTATGGATGGTTTTCTGGCCGGCAGGTTTTCTTCCCTGGTAGTTTAAATTAAGTTGCAGCCCTTTGCTGAGGCGTTTCTGAAAACTCAATGTCCAGCGGTAATTATCACCCGGCTGCAACGATTCGAGCATCTGCCATGCCAACGAAGTGCCGGTATCGCCTGAGTAATACACCCTGATATACTCAAAACGGGCACTCAGCATCCCATTGATAAACGCATTGTTTCGATATTCCAGCCCCGGGCTAATGCTGCGCGAAAATTCCCCGCTCAGGGAATCTTCACGATGGCTGAAATCAATATATGTGCGAATGCGCATGTTTACATCCGGTTGAATGCGTAAATCCATCAGTATATTTTTTTCATCAATATTGTAATTTTTGCCGCTGAAAAATTGTGAATCATATACCTTGTTTCCCATCCCGGAGGTATTGCTTATGCTAACCACGCGGCTAATGTTCCATCGCCATTGAATTTTCCACGTTTCAGCCTGGCGGCTTTCTTCCCCGTTGACCAGTTGAGAACGGTTGTCTTGTCGCTGATAGATAAGGTCGGCAGTAAAAACCGACCCCAGCCTGTCCCATGAAAACACGTTGCGTAAGCTGTTATTATAAAAAACCAATGAGCTGTCCGGGATGAAATAACTTACCGGCAGATACCTTAATCTTTCCTGCGTGGATGTGTTTTTATCCGAAAAGTTCATGTTAAAACGGTTTGATAGCTTGGATAATACGGTGGTAAACCCGTCGGGATCATCAATCAAGTGCCCGGGCCTTAAATCAAGGCTGAGGTTCATGCTGTTGTTAAAGGTTTTAATGTAGTCGTTTCCCGGAACATACATCCGGATGTAATCAGCCTGATCCTGGTAAACAGCCACTTCAAATTCATCAAGTTCTTCAACGCCGTTGTTGTTGTAATCTGTCCACGTATATACCCCTTGCCCATCCGGTACTTTCAGGTAAGAATATTCTTTTTTCAGTTCCAGGCCTGCACTCGATTGATAGAACAAATTACCACTCAGAAAACCGTTGAAAGATTCATGGCGGTAGCGAATTTGTCCTGCAAAATTGTCCTGCGCTTTTGTGTCGTTTTGTGCCGTTTCCCTTAAAACGCTGAGTTTTCTGTACTGTATCCCTGCATCAAGATTGTTATTCTTGGTGCTCAACAGCCGGTAATTGAAACCCATTTTATGGGCTTCGCTGCTGCCTGCAAGTTGATTATTATACGGCAGGTCATCTAAGCGATAAGTGTATCCCAGTTTCCAGTTGTTTTGGGATTGTTGACCTTGCTTCAGCCAGGTTTCCAGTTCATGAAAACGAAAGCTGTTGCCGGCAAGGGAATCCCCCGACAAAAAGCCTTCCTGCCATTCTTGTTTGTAGCGCCCATACCATTGCCACCTGGGAAATAATTTACCAATGGTGCCCTTATTTTTTATGAAAAAACTTTCATAGCCGGGCTGACGGGTATTGAGTATATCACCGTTTAGTGCAATATCCCATGACTTGCTCCGGTAAGACCCGTTGAGCTGATTGCGGCCACCTGTATATTTTCCCGGGCGATGTATCATTTCAGAACGAAAGTCAAGGTTTAATTTGTCAGATGCTGAATAATGCATGTTGAACTGCCCTGAATGTTCGTTCATGTCAGAGGGTAACTCATTTTCGATGTTCCAGTTCCGTGTGAATTCGGCTTCACGGAATCGCTCCAGGCGTGAGAAATTCCGTTGAATAAAATCGTAAGCAAGCTTAAATCGCATGTTATGTACGCTGTCTTTCAGCAGTTGTTGTGTCAGGCCGCTGCGTAAAGCCAGGCCCTGGTCATCCTGTGAATCAAGACCGGAATAAGTGTTGATGTCTTTGTCAGAGAGCGTCACCTGGCAGAAAAACTCCGTTGAGTTTGTTAAATCGTATGCTCCCCCCAGGCTAAGCATTTGCTGCTTTTTGGGTGTCGTCAGGCGGGTAACCGGCTCATAATTCCCTGACGGAATGCCGTTGTCGGGAGCAACCCATTTGAAAACCCTCCCGTTGGTGGCATCATTCAGTTTGATGTAATTCCCGTTGTTGGCTCCCACATTGGAAAAATTAACCTGGTAAACTGCAGAATCGGGATGGGTGGAATAAACAAAAATGGAATCGTATGTCTCGCTGCTTACGGTAGTATCTGTAAGTTGATATCTTACACGTGAAGACTCGTACCCTGTGCTGTCCCATGACGGATACAGCGCGGATGATAAATTATCACCGAGAGCACTGAGAAATTGCCTCTTGTCTGTGCCTATGCTTTGATCCAGAGGTTGGTTTTTCCCGTCAAATTCATTGAAATAACGGATAAAAAAACGGGAATTTTTAGTTTTAATCTCGTGGTTTGTTCCTAACATCATCCTGTTGTAGCTGGATGTCTGGTATTCAAATTCCACAATGATACGGCTGTCTTTGGTAATAAGTTGGTTTGATGTAAAGTTTAATTCCCCGGTATTATAATCAATAATGTAATCTCTGGTTTGTCCCCGGATCATTAATTCCCCGTCAATATATACCCGTTCGCTGCCGGAAATCACAACAATGTATGTTTCATTTTCGGCCCCTTCTAATTTATATGGCCCCTGGTTGCCTTCTTTACCCATAAATTCCATTTTATGGTATTTCCCCCTGCTCACCGAGGCACTCACACCGGAATGTATCTTTGTGTTTGTGTCATCACCAAAATTTGTGTTGATATGAATGCCACGGGTGTTTTTGTTGTAACGCACGAAATAATCGTTTTTTTCCTTCAGTGAAATATCGCCTGCTTTCAAATTAAAATCCGGATTAAACATTTCAATAAAAACATTATCGAATTCCTGCAGGTTTTGTTTTGTCCCGTCTGCCTGAATGGGAATGTTTTTATCTGTCAGGGATGCCCTGATGTTAAGGTTATGACTCAACTCCCCTTCAATCTGCAGGTTGAGGTTAGAATTGAGCACGGCATTTTGATTGTTTCCCACGTTTATGCCGCGTGCTATGTTTCCGCTGGTTTTGAGTTTGGATGATTCCTGTTGTTGTTGACGTAAATCGGCTGGGTGGTATCCCAGGTTGGGTTGTTGGTTTGAGGCCGGTTTTACAGTATCTTTATGATCTGTTTTGAAGGGAAACTGAACCGGGGTTGGTTTCCTGATATCTACCGGATAAGACCGGTATTTGGCAACAAGTTTCTTATTTTGTAAAGCGGGAGAAAGCTGCAAAAGGCCCGTGTAATATGCCAAATCATACATGGATTGTTGCACAGGGACTCCGTTTTTATCGTATAAAGAAAAATTATGTGGAATGACAGGCACATGATCTAACTGGTAAACGCTGTCTCCGGTCTGAATGTTTTCGCTGTGAAACAATACCAGGTTTTGCGCTTCCGAATGCATAGAATTCAGAATACATAACATTATAACAGTCATGAAAAAACATCTGGTCATAGCTACGAAATTACAGTTTTTATTGGCTTATGAATTGAAAATTTTGTAATATTTTGAAACAGGCTTCGTTGTTTATGACAATAATGCTAATTTTGCTTTCTTAGCATCTGGAAATACATGAAACATCCATGATATAATTAATGAATAATTTAACTAAAATCAGCATGCGTTTAAAGGGAGTATTTTTTCTGTTTTTTCTGATTCCCTTAATGGGTTCAGCCCAGGTAAACGATACTTCCATTAACATGATTAATGTAAATTTAACCTATGCACTTCATGTGCCGGATGGTGATATAGCTGACCGCTTTGGTGTCAGTTCCATGATCGGGCCGGCCGTTGAGTTCAAGCATAAAAGCAACTGGGTGATTGGTTTGGAATTCGGATATATGTTCGGAGGCAACGTAAAACAAACCGGTATTTTGGATCACCTCAAAGAAGAAACCGGGAATATCATTAACGAATACGGTGAATACGGTACGATTTTGATGACCGAACGCGGCTTTTATGCCGGGGGGAGCGTAGGCAAAATAATTCCGGTATTGTCTCCGAATCCGAATTCGGGCATAAAAGTGCAAATTGGCGCCGGATTGTTAGAGCATCACATACACATTGAAAACAAAGACAACAATGTCCCCGGTGTACTTGGTGATTACAGAAACGGATATGACAGAAGAACCAATGGCTTGTCGCTGAAAGAATTTGTTGGTTATCATTACCTTGATCCAAATGGTTACATTAATTTTTACGCAGGCTTGGAATTTTATCAGGCCTGGACATATAACCGCCGTAACCTGAATTATGATACAGGCTTGCCCGATAACGAACTTAAACACGATTATTTGTATGGTTTTCGAATCGGTTGGATTTTACCACTGTACAGAAAAAATCCCGATCCGTTTTATTATTTTTAATGATTGATGTCAAAGTTTCTTTATACAACAGGAATATATATGTACTGGCTGGCGATCCGAATCGCTTCCTTTTTGAATCCGAAAGCCAATGATTTTATACAGGGCAGAAAATCGTGGTTGCAATACCTTAAAAAAATTACGACACAGAAAAATGGAAGGTGGATATGGGTACATTGTTCATCCCTGGGTGAGTTTGAACAGGGAAAACCTGTTGTTGACAAGATAAAACAAAATTACCCGGATCATTTGATACTGTTGAGTTTTTTCTCTCCATCCGGCTACAACGCCAGAAAAAATTATCCACTCGTGGACGCTGTAATGTATATGCCCATGGATGTCCCGAAAAATGCAAAAAGATTTGTAAAAACATTGAATCCTGAAATGGCCATTTTTATTAAATATGAATTCTGGTATCACCACTTGCATCAATTAAAACAAAACAATGTTCCTGTCTTCCTGATTTCTGCAACGTTTAGAAAATCTCAGGTGTTTTTCAGGTGGTATGGCAAATTTTTCAGGCATATTCTGGATTTTTACGATGCCCTGTTTTTGCAAGATCAACATTCAAAGCAAACTGTCAGTGAAATTTCGGATACACAATCGTTGGTATGTGGAGACACTCGCTTCGACCGGGTAAGGGAAATTGCACAACAACCGTATCAAAACGACCTGCTGGATGCATTTGTAAACACCAGGGATGTTGTGATGATCGCCGGCAGTACATGGCCTGCTGATGAAAAACTCCTTGCTCAATGCATGCACGGGACAGAGGGCTTGAAAGTCGTTATGGTACCCCACGAAATTGATGATAAACATATAGCGCAGATCAGGGAATGCTTTACTGACTGGAAAATTTGCGTTTTTACATCAGGCACCACAGAGGAAGCAGCAAATGCCGATGTGTTGCTTATTGACACAATCGGAACCTTGTCAAGCATATACCGCTATGCACATTTTGCTTATGTAGGAGGTGGTTTTGGTAAAGGAATCCACAATATACTTGAACCGGCCTGTTATTTTATGCCTGTTGTTTTCGGACCAACCTTTCAACGCTTTGTCGAAGCCCGTGAATTGATCCATGCCGAAGCAGCTTTTTCGGTAAGCAACAGCGAAGAGTTGTGTGGTATTATCCATAAATGCATTGATGAAAATTTTAGAAAACAATGTGCAAAAAAAATGCAG
Organism: uncultured Bacteroidales bacterium; assembly: GCA_964527535.1. Lineage (GTDB taxonomy): Bacteria > Bacteroidota > Bacteroidia > Bacteroidales > ML635J-15 > JAQIBY01. Next base: position 9,331 of record CAZGPW010000235.1, on the reverse strand, counting down.
AAGTATATGGATAAAAAATCCGGTGCAACGGAAAAAATATTCCGGGCATTACAAAAACATGACGTTTTTAAAACCTGATTTGAACGTTACAGTATAAAGGTTTTTGGTTTATAAATGATGCTTAGCTTTGGCAATATTGTTGACTTACAACGCATTGTCTATGTCCGTTAAAAACCGTTTTACATATTAACAGAAATTTGTTTATAAATAGTTGCATATCTTTTTTATCTCTTCATAATCAATACAGGAGGATGAATATTATGCCTGTTTATAAAAAGATTTGGTGCTTAATAAAATTCTGTCATTCTGAATGTTGCAATTTTGTTAATAATCCTGTTGAAAACGTCTTTGCATAAATTGATTTTTGTGTTTTTTCTGTTTTTATATTCGTGATGGATAATTGCCCATGCAACAATCCAAAAATTGTAAAAATTTTATGCCCTATGCTAACTACTAATGAAAAAACATTAAAAAAGGCTGCTTTGCAAAAAAATAAAGTGAAGACCTATAGCGATGAAGATGCGTATAACGCAAGCCTTGAGTACTTTAAAGGTGATGAGCTTGCAGCGCGCGTATGGATCAATAAATACGCTTTAAAAGATTCCAATGGTAAATTGTATGAATTGACACCTGAAGATATGCACCGGCGTCTTGCAAGTGAACTGCACAGGATGGAGAAGAAGTATAAAAATCCCATGGAAGAAGAGTATATTTATCAATTGTTGAAAGATTTCCGTTATGTCATTCCGCAGGGCGGTCCAATGTCAGGTATAGGCAATAATCGTCAGATCGTTTCTTTATCCAATTGTTTTGTGATTGGCCATGAAGAGCCAAGCGATTCGTATGGAGGGATTTTGAAAATGGATCAGGAACAGGTCCAATTAATGAAACGACGGGGGGGGGTTGGCCATGACCTGTCACATTTGCGGCCAAAGGGCAGTCCGGTAAACAATTCTGCACTGACTTCAACAGGCATTGTTCCCTTTATGGAAAGGTATTCAAACACAACACGTGAAGTAGCTCAGGATGGACGCCGGGGAGCATTGATGTTATCTGTATCGGTAAAACATCCGGATGCTGAAGATTTTATCAATGCCAAAATGGAATCAGGGAAAGTTACAGGTGCCAATGTTTCTGTAAAAATCCATGATGATTTCATGCAAGCCGTCAATGAAGATAAAGAATACATGCAGCATTTTCCTATAGATTCAAAGCAAACTACCTATCAGAAAAAAATCAAAGCCAAAGACTTATGGGACAAAATTATTCATAATGCATGGAAATCTGCTGAACCCGGCATTTTGTTCTGGGATACCATCATTAAAGAATCTGTTGCAGATTGTTATGCTGATTTGGGCTTCAGGACAACATCCACAAATCCATGTGGTGAAATACCCCTGTGCCCGTATGATAGTTGCAGGTTACTAGCGATAAATCTGTACTCTTACGTTGAAAAACCTTTTACAAAACAGGCAAAATTCAATTTTGATAAATTCAAAGAGCACGTTGCGGCAGCTCAGCGTATCATGGATGATATCATTGACCTGGAAATTGAAAAAATTGACAGCATTCTCGCTAAAATTGCTGCAGACCCCGAAGATTTTGAAACCAAACGCACAGAACATAAATTGTGGGAGAAAATAAAACACAAAGCTGAATTAGGCAGAAGAACAGGACTGGGTATTACAGCAGAAGGGGACATGCTTGCAGCGCTTAACCTGAGGTATGGTACAGAAAGTGCCACCGATTTTTCAGAAGAAATACATCAGACCATTGCCGTCGAAGCTTACCGGTCTTCTGTTAATATGGCCAAAGAAAGAGGGCCTTTCCAGGTTTTTGATCCGCTGCGGGAAAAAGAAAATCCGTTTGTCAACAGAATCCGTGAAGCAGATCCCGAACTTGTCGAAGACATGGAAAAATGGGGCAGAAGAAACATCAGCCTGTTGACAATTGCTCCAACAGGAACAACCAGCCTGATGACACAAACCACCTCAGGCATCGAACCTGTATTTAAACCCGTGTACAGGCGCCGGAGAAAAGTTAACCCCAACGATCCGAATACCAGGGTGGATTACGAAGATGAAAGCGGAGACAAATGGGAAGAATACGTTGTGTTTCATCCGAAATTTGCAACCTGGCTGAAAATGAACGGCCATGATCCCGATGAGGTTAGAAAAATGTCTGATAAAAAAATCGATAACTTTGTCATCAAATCTCCCTATCATAAGGCCAGTTCAGGGGATGTGGATTACATCCATAAAGTGAGAATGCAGGGCAGAATCCAAAAATGGGTGGATCATTCCATCTCGGTAACCATCAATTTGCCGGAATCAGCTTCCGAAGACCTTGTCGATCAGCTTTACCGTGAAGCATGGGAATCAGGATGCAAAGGCGTAACCGTTTACCGCGAAGGCTCAAGAGATGGAGTATTGCTTTCAGGTTCTAAATCTAAAAATAAATCACAACGGCAGATAGGTTTTAAAAGGCCTAAAGTGCTGGATGCAGATGTTGTTCGTTTTCGCAACAACAAAGAAGAATGGATCGCCTTTGTCGGATTGCTTGACGGGAAACCATACGAAATTTTTACAGGACGCATGGAAGATGATGTTTTACCCATTCCCAAATCCATTAATAAAGGACAGATCATAAAAAATAAACTCCCTGACGGAACATCCCGTTACGATTTTCAGTATAAAAACAGGTATGGTTACAGCACAACCTTTGAAGGACTTTCACACCAGTTCAACACCGAATACTGGAATTATGCAAAATTGATATCCAGTGTCCTCAGGTATGGCATGCCCATTGAAAAAGCAGTTGAATTGGTTGCCTCCCTGCAGTTGGACAGTGAATCCATTAACACATGGAAAACAGGTGTGGAAAGGGCTTTGAAACGGTACATCCCAAATGGTACCAAAGCTTCCAAGAAAGGAACAAGATGCCCCGAATGCAGCAGGTTGGATACGCTCGTGTACCAGGATGGATGTGTTATCTGTACAAATTGTGGTTATTCAAAATGTGGGTAGTAAGCTAAATACACAAACGATGGCACGATAGCACGATAGGGGGATGTAAAGAAAAAAACAAGAAATCTAAAACATCAAAGCTTTATTACTTTTACATCCCGTGCTTTCGAGCTATTTTGCTTTCGTGCCATCCCCCATCCCTCCTTCGCCCCATCGTGCAATCGTACTTTTCAGAATAAAACAACGATATTTAAGCGGTACTCTGAACAGAATTGCTATTTTTGTCGCTTATTGTACAGTAATATTATGTTATGTATGAATATTTAACAGGATGTATCAAAGAATTGAACCCGAGTTTTGTTGTTGTGGAAAACAATGGTGTCGGATGGTTTTTGCAGATTTCTGTATATACCTATTCTAACCTCACAGAGGGGCAGGAAGTGAAAATTTTTCTTCATCATGTGGTTAGAGAAGATGCCGAGATTTTATTCGGTTTTTACGACAAAAAAGAAAGGGATATTTTCAGGTTGTTGATTACCGTCAACGGTGTGGGAGCAAATACGGCCAGAACGATGCTTTCAACACTGCCTCCCAATGAAGTTGTTGCTGCAATTCAGACTGACAATGTTAGTCAGCTGAAAAGCATCAAAGGCATCGGTTTAAAAACTGCCCAACGCATCATTGTTGACCTGAGAGATAAAATCACTGAAAAAACACATGATGCCGATAATAAAATTATTCCCAAAAGCAATACAATTCAAAATGAAGCGTTTGAAGCATTAGTTATGTTGGGTTTTAACAAAAAACAAATTGATAAAGCCCTCAATAAAGTGATGACACAAAATCCTGATGCAAATGTGGAAACGCTGGTGAAAACTACGTTGAAACAGCTTTAAAAACGAAATAGTGGGCTTGAAAGGTATTGCAAAATATATCATCTATGTGTTTCTGACAGGGATTACGGTTTTGACTGTAACTACGAGTTTACATGCAAATTTATATACTTCCCTTTTGCATCCTGTGCCTCAGGTTGCCGACACCACCATGTCTGATGATACCACCGCTTCAGGAGATACCATCGAAATTAAAGATGTGGACCTCCCCTGGGATTTTGGCCCCGGTGATAATAACCCTTATTTACAGGACATGGGATCGCCACTATATGGACAGGATCCGGATAACATGCAGGAACAAATTGAATACGATCCCGAAACCGATTCCTATATATTTAAGAAAACAGTAGGCGACAGCACCGAAGTGGCAACCCCTTACAACATGTCTTTCGATGAATACAGGCAATACGATTTTGAAAGGGGCATGCAGGATTACTGGCAACAAAGGGTGAAAAATGCCAGTTTTGAAAGTCGGTCAACACTCATCCCTAAACTTGAAGTAGGCGGCGAAGCTTTTGACAGAATATTCGGGAGCAATACCATTGATATTAAACCTCAGGGATCTGCAGAACTGAGTTTTGGACTTGAAATATCAAACGTGGAAAATCCCAACTTGCCTGTTAAAATGCAGCGGACAACCACATTTGATTTCGACGAAAAAATTCAGATGAATGTGGTTGGTCAAATTGGGGATAAGATGAAAGTCAATGTACAGTATGATACTGAAGCCTCTTTTGACTTTGAAAATTCTGTCAAACTCGAATACACAGGCCATGAAGATGAAATCATTCAGAAAATTGAAGCCGGAAACGTGTCCCTGCCGTTAACGGGATCATTGATCCAGGGAAGCCAAAGCTTGTTTGGATTTAAAACCGAACTGAAATTCGGGAAATTAACCATGACAAGTATTTTTTCACAACAAAAAGGTGAAACCTCCACCATTACGGTAGAAGGCGGTGCTCAAATGCAGGATTTTGAGATTGATGCCGATGAATATGAAGAAAACAAACACTTTTTTCTGAGCCATTATTTCAAAGAAAATTACGACAAGGCCCTTGAGGATTTGCCTATAATCAAATCGGGAGTTAACATTACAAAAGTAGAAGTGTGGGTAACCAATACAGCAGGCAATTTTGAAGAAGCCCGTAACATTGTGGCATTTACAGACCTGGGGGAATCAAATCCCGACGACATTCAAAGCGATTACGTGTCATCATACTATGCACAAACGGTGTTCCCTTTTGATTCGGCAAACAATTTGGGGGGCGTTGCTTCTGCCCATCCCGAAATACGTGACATCAATGAAGCTAGTACTTTTCTTACAGGTATTGGAATGCAGGGAGGAGTGGATTATGAAAAAATTGAATCTGCCCGCAAGCTAAATAGTTCGGAATATAAAATCAACAAGCAGTTAGGCTACATATCCCTGAATTCACGCATACAATCTGACCAGGTTCTGGCTGTGGCTTTTGAATACACGGTACAAGGGGAAACCCATCGCGTGGGGGAGTTTGCTAACAGCGGTGTGAGTGCTCCGGATGCACTTGTACTTAAACTCATCAAGGGAACCGCCCTGACACCGGATTTGAAAATATGGGATCTCATGATGAAGAATATTTACTCCATCGGCGCTTATCAGCTTACTTCGGAGGATTTTGTTCTGGACATCATGTATCGCAACGATAAAACAGGAACCTCCCTCAATTATCTGCCTGTCGGCGAAGTTGACAACACTATTTTATTGCGGGTAATGAACCTTGATGCCCTTGACCGGCAACTAGATCCCAATCCAGACGGCCTTTACGATTTTATCAACAACATTACCATAAGACCAGACAACGGAAGGGTGATTTTCCCTGTCAGGGAACCCTTTGGAAGCCACCTGAGGGAAAAAATTACTGGTGGAGATCCTGACCTTAACGATGAAGCCGAAGAATATGTGTTTCATGAACTGTATGATTCCACCCAAAGTACGGCCAGACAAATTGCCGAGAAAAACAAATATTACATGACAGGGCATTATAAATCCAGTTCGGGGTCAGAGATCAGACTCAACGCCATCAATATCCCGGAAGGGTCTGTCAAAGTTACGGCAGGGGGCAGGGAGCTTACCGAGAACCAGGATTATACAGTGGATTATAACCTCGGACGCGTGAAAATTATAAACGAGGGAATCCTGGAATCAGGTACACCGATCAACATTTCATTGGAAAGCAATTCAATGTTTAGTGTGCAAACAAAAACCCTGGTTGGGACACATCTGAATTATGAAATTTCGAAAGACTTTAACCTGGGAGCTACCATCCTGAACCTTACGGAAAGGCCGCTGACACAAAAGGTAAGCATCGGGGATGAACCCATTTCAAATACCATCTGGGGCGTGAATGGGTCATATCGTAGCGAAGTCCCTTTCATCACAAAAGCCCTGGACTTTTTACCACTGCTGGAAACCAAAGAAAAGTCCACCGTTACGCTTACCGGAGAATTTGCCCATCTGATACCGGGGCATTCAAGCGCGCTGGAAGAAGGTGGCAGTGCTTTTATTGATGATTTTGAAGGCAGCGAAACCAGCATTGACATCAAATCTTTTGTTGCCTGGTCGCTTGCCAGTAATCCTGAGGGGCAAACTACCTTGTTTCCCAATGCCGAATATATGAATGATCTCAGGTACGGCTACAACAGGGCTAAATTGGCGTGGTACGTTGTTGATCCGATTTTTCATCGAAACAACAGCCCGGTTAGTGAAGAATTAAGATCCAGCCATTACGTAAGAGAAGTGATAGAGCAGGAAATCTTTCCGAACAAGGAAAGTGAAACAGGGTCTATTCCCGCTACCCTTGCAGTACTTAACCTTACCTATTATCCCACAATAAAAGGACCGTATAATTATGATGTTGATGGTGTAAATGCTGATGGAACCCTGACAAATCCGCAAAACCGGTGGGGCGGTATCATGCGGAAATTAACAACCAACGATTTTGAAGAAGCCAACATTGAATACGTGGAATTTTGGATGATGGACCCCTTTGTTGAAGATGAAAACAACATGGGTGGTGATTTGCTTATTAACCTGGGTAGTGTCTCTGAAGACGTATTGAAAGATTCCAGAAAATCATTTGAGAACGGATTGCCGGCACCCGGCGTTGAAAACCCTGTTGATGAAACTGTATGGGGGCTTGTTCCCAAGGTACAATCAATGGTGAATGGCTTTGATAACGATCCCGACATTCGCACAGCTCAGGATATTGGTCTTGACGGCCTTTCCAGCCAAGATGAAGCTGATTTTTTTGATCAGTACCTGCAGTCCCTTGCCGATCAGTTTGGAACCAATTCAGAAGTGTATCAACGTGCCCTTGAAGACCCGTCTAATGATGATTATCACCATTTCCGTGGTGAAGATTACGATGAAGCAAACCTTGATATCATTTCACGGTATATGTATTACAACGGCCTTGAAGGGAACAGCCCGGTGGCACAAACTGAAGATTACTCCACATCGGCTACATCTGTGCCCAATACCGAAGACATCAATCAGGATAATACCCTCAGTGAAAACGAGGCGTATTTTCAATACAGAATCAGCATAAGGCCTGAAGACCTTGAAGTAGGGCAGAATTTTATTACCGATAAGGTGTCGCACAAAGCGGAAATGGCTAATGGGGAGGAAAGCGAAGTTGACTGGTATCAATTTAAAGTGCCAATCTCAAATTACGATAAAAAAATCGGGCGGATCGAGGATTTTAAATCCATCCGGTTCATCCGCATGTTGCTGACCAATTTTTCAAAAACCACAACCATGCGTTTTGGTACCCTTGATCTTGTAAGAAATGAATGGAGAAAATATGACAATTCTTTTATCCAGCCCGGCGAATACATTCCCGATGAAATTGAATTGACACCCTTTGAAGTCAGTGCTGTTAACATTGAAGAAAATAACAGTAAAACCCCTGTCAATTATATTCTTCCTCCCGAAGTTGACAGGGTCATTGATCCCACCAATCCACAGCTTCGTCAATTGAATGAACAGGCCATGATACTTAAGGTAATTGATCTTGCCGACGGAGACGCCAGGGCGGTGTATAAAAACATTGATATGGATGTCAGAAAATACAAACGTCTGAAAATGTTTATCCATGCCGAATCTGTTGAAGGATACGAAACACTGAACGATGACGATTTGCATTTGTTTGTCCGGTTGGGATCTGATTACCAAAACAACTATTATGAATATCAGATTCCCCTGGAAGTAACCCCTGATGGTTTTTATGAAAATGACAATCCCGATGACAGGTTGATTGTCTGGCCTGAAGGTAATAACCTCGATCTGGATTTTGAATTGCTGCAGCTTGTCAAACAAAACCGTAACGATGAAATGCGTACTTCCGGTTCAGGTGTAACGCTCACGCGGTTGTATTCTATGGCTGATGGTGAACGTAGAGTGAGTGTAATGGGTAATCCAAATTTAAGCAACGTACGCACCATCATGATTGGAGTCCGGAACCCTAAAAAAGAAACCAACCCCGATTACGATGACGGAATGCGGAAAACAGGTGAAGTATGGGTCAATGAATTGCGCCTTACCGATTTTGATGAAAAAGGCGGGTGGGCTGCACGTACCAGGATGACTACTAAATTGGCCGATTTTGGTTCGGTAACGGTGACAGGAAGCACATCCAAACCTGGGTTCGGGAGCATCAATCAAAAAGTAAGTGAACGTCAAAAAGAAGAGATTAACTCCTATAATTTATCGTCAAATTTTGAGTTGGGGAAATTTTTTCCACAAAAAATGAGTGTCAGAGTTCCAATGTACATTGGATATTCTGAATCTGTAAGTAATCCTGAATACAATCCGCTTGACCCGGACATCCCATTTAAAGTGGCATTAAACGACCCAAATCGAAGCAAAGAAGAAAAGGATTCGCTCCGATACATTGCTCAAGATTACACAAAACGTAAAAGCATCAATTTCACAAATGTTAAGGTGGATAAAATGGAAGGTAAACCTCGTGTTTACGACCTAGCAAACTGGTCTGCCAGCTATTCCTATAATGAAACTTTCCGAAGAAACATTAACACAGAATTCAATACAAACCGTGATATCTCCGGAACACTGGCATACAATTATAACGCAACTCCTCAGAACGTACAACCACTAAAAAATGTTAAGTTTTTTAATAAACCTGCATTGCAATTGATTAAAGACTTCAATTTTTATTATTTACCCTCACAATTAAGTTTTAGAACAAACTTAGTAAGACAATACAGTGAAACACAATTGCGTAATATTAACAATCCGTATGCTCAAATTCCTTTGAATGTCAATAAAAACTTCTTATGGATTAGACAATATGATTTTAAATACAATTTTTCTAGAAGTTTGAAATTTGATTTTTCTGCTAATAATAATGCTCGAATAGATGAACCACAAGGCAGATTCTGGAAAGAAGATCCTTTCTACGAACAAAAACGCGA
>CAZGPW010000234.1:0-3768 GCA_964527535.1 uncultured Bacteroidales bacterium | reverse complement strand
GTGAGAAAAACAAAAGTAGTCCCCCAATTGTAAAAAACAAAATCGCAAATGTCTGTGTTGGAGAACTTTATGACTTTTGATTTTCAAGTTGGGTTAAGTAAAAATAAGAATCGTTTTAAAATAATGCATTTTTTGGTATTTTTGTTTGCTTGAAGATGAAATTATGACATTTAACCAGATACTGAAAGATATTGACAAACGGATATTTCAGCCTGTATATTTATTATGGGGTGAAGAGCCGTATTTTATTGATGCCATCGTAAAAAAAATCACTGAAACGGTTTTGACAGAAAGTGAAAAGTCATTTAACCAAACCGTTTTATACGGAAAAGATACCAACGCTTACGAAATCAATGAAATAGCGAGGCGTTTCCCAATGATGGCCAATCATCAGCTTGTAATTGTCAAAGAAGCGCAGGAACTGAAAGATTTCAAAAAACTGGAGTCCTACGTCTCTGACCCGTTGAAAAGCACAATTCTTGTTTTTGCTCATAAATACAAAAAAATTGACAAGCGGCTGAAAGTCATCAAAAAAATTGAGCAAAACGGTCTGGTGTTTGAATCCAAACGGGTGTATGAAAATAAAATTCCAGCCTGGATAGAAACTTATCTCGTGGATAAAAATTTACGCATTTCCCCAAAAGCAACCATGCTGCTTTCGGAAAACCTTGGAACAGGCTTATCCAAAATTGTCAACGAGCTGGATAAACTCATTATTACCATGCCCGAAGGCGCTGATACGGTAACCCCTGAGATGGTCGAAAAAAACATCGGCATCAGCCGTGACTTTAATATTTTTGAACTTCAGCGGGCGTTGGGAACACGCGATAAATCAAAAGCTTACTTAATCATTGATTTTTTTGGTAAAAATCCTAAAAACAACCCGGCAGTGCTTACCGTTATGATGTTGTTTGCGTATTTTAAACGCTTGTTGGTGATGAAAACATTAAAAGATAAATCGCGCAACTCCATTGCTGCAGCCCTTGGAATTTCACCTTTTTTTGTGAATGAATATATGCAGGCTTCGAAACATTACAACCTGAAAAGCCTGGTCAGCATTGTATCCATATTACGTACCTATGATATGAAAGTAAAAGGCGTTGGGGCCGGGAATATGCCTGAATCTGAAATGATGCGGGAAATGATTTATAAAATTTTACACGCCTGACATGCCTGCCTGTCTGCAAGGCAGGAAATTCAAAACTCAAAATAAATCTCAATTTTGAAAATAAAAACACGAAAGACGGAACACAAAACCACCGCCCCGCGCCGCACTGAGCTCCGAAACAAGTCCCCGAAACAAGTTCGGGACAGGTTGGGACAAGTCGGAACAGGACTGCCGAAGGGAGCGGAGTTGAGAGGGCGCAACCTGAAACACGAATCGGCTCACGATAATTTAGCCATTATAAAGTTATTTTTTTTTATTTTGTTTTTGGGATTTGGGATTTATTTTGAACTTTGATTTTTGAAATTGGGATTTTCTGCCAAAATGTGTTAGAAAATGAGATAAAAGATACCTATGGAATCACTGCTTATTATAATTATTGCATTAACCGGCATTGTGTCATTCATTACATGGCAGCGCCAGGATTTATTTGAAAAACTGTTGTTTAAACCTTACGATGTTTTTAACCACAAGCAATATTACAGGTTGATAAGCCATGCATTTCTTCACGGAGGCTGGATGCACCTTTTAATAAACATGTTGGTGTTGTATTCATTTGGTCGTGTGGTGTTGTATTTTTTTTCCATGCATCCTTCCTTTTCGGGGTTTGCATCAGGCCATTTTTTGGTATTGTATTTCGGCAGCATTTTGTTTTCAAGCCTGTTTAGCCTTGCCAAATACAGAAACGATCCTTCTTACTCTGCTGTGGGAGCATCAGGTGCAGTTTCTGCCGTGGTGTTTACAAGTATATTTTTTGTGCCCTGGCAGCCGGTGTATTTTTTTGCTGTGTTGCCTATACCCGGTATTATTTTTGGCGCCATTTACCTTGTATATTCGTATTACATGGGTAAAAAAGGCAACGATAATATAGGTCATGATGCTCATTTCTGGGGTGCTGTTTTTGGCTTTGCTTATCCAATGATGGTGGATCCTGCGTTAATTCAGGAATTTTTTACTAAATTGCTGGCTGTTAACATGTGAAATATGAAAAATAAAGCAGTTATTTTTGACAGGGATGGGGTGATCAACCGGGAGATCGGTGATTATGTCCAGCATTTAGATGATTTCAGGCTTAATCCCGGAATTCTGCATTCGATAAAACTGCTTAAATCCGAAGGATACAAAGTCATTATTGTGAGCAACCAGGGAGGTATATCCAAAGGCTTATATACCAAAGACCAACTGGATTGTATGCATGATCTTTTGATTGAACAAGTCAGGAGATCAGGTGCCGACATTGACGAAATATATGTGTGTCCGCATCACAGCAGCATCGAAAAGTGTTTGTGCCGCAAACCTTCTGGCCTTATGCTCGAAAAAGCGATTGCCCGTTTTAACATTGATAAATCAAGGGCAGTCTTTATCGGGGATGCTGAAAGGGATGTTGATGCTGCAAAAAATGCCGGCATCAGGGGCATAAAAATTCACCCTAACAGCAACGTTTATCCTGTAGTCAACCAGATTGTTAATGGAGATACCTCTTAAGATGTATGTCGCGACATATTATATATAATGGTGAACTGGTAAAAAATGCAAATAACTTCAACGCTGACCACCCGTTGATTCAGGGAACCAATGCATTGCGTTTCGAGTGGTTTGTGGTATCATCTGCTTTGCCATTCTATCAGGATGAATTTCGTCGTGTAAAGAAAGTGGCTGACAAAAAAGGATTAAAGCTTCCCGTTTGGCTTACCTCCAGCACCTTTGCCCAGGACATAAGGCACCTGTTTCAAATGAACAGAATATACCAGGGGGGATTGTTGCGTATGGTGATTTTTACTGATAACCAAGGCGGAAAAGCTTCCTATTTAATGACGGCAACATCAAAACCCAATCAGCAATTTATATTGAATGATGAAGGGTTTTTGATTGATGTGTTCCGCAGGCACCGGTTATATTCAGGATCTGCCGAAATATACGACACCGGATTATCCGCTACAGAAACATCCGCTCTTTTCGACATGCATGAAGGAAAATACGATCAGTTGGTGTTGTTAAATGAAGTAAACCATGTGTCACGCTTTGTTGGTGCCAATTTTATGATGCTCAATGATGATGTAGCCTATACACCGGCGTTGGAAGAAGGTGCCATTGATGATGTGATGAGGCAACAGGTGATAGAAGCGTGTTTGAACTTAAAACTAAAAGTGTTTGATGATTGCATTATTCATCAGGATGACCTCAAATCTGCAAGCGAAATAATAGTTTTAGATCCCGTTAACGGATTACGATGGGTAGTTGGTTATCAGGAGAAACGGTATTTTCGCCATCATTCACCCCCGCTGAATGATGAGTTAAACAAATTGTTTTTTGGAAATCCATAAAAAAAGGCCAGAACTTTTCCGGCCTTTTATGTTGTTGTAGAAAGGTTTTAACAATTAATAAGGCTCTGCTGAAAAACACTAAAAACAATAATAGTCAAGGATTTATATCATTACTTCCCATTATAAATGCAAGGTTTTTGCGTTGAATTCTAAAAAAAGCATGCATTTATAAATAGTGTGTGTCCATAAAGTCGAACATTTACTCAAAAGATCAAAAAACAAACCTGTACCGACGGATGACGGTAGTTCAAAATCCAAAATAAATCCAAAAACTTGTCC
>CAZGPW010000233.1:0-10825 GCA_964527535.1 uncultured Bacteroidales bacterium | reverse complement strand
TAAAGTTTAAAACCTTGAAAAACCCCAAGTTATCCACAATACAAAACAAAAATTGTTAATATCAGTTGATTTTTTTAATTTTAACTCTGATTAGTTACCATTTTTTTAGAAACAATGAGAATTTACAGATTAATCTTAAATTTGTCATTGTTATGGTAACAGATTATGTACTCTTATTGTTCGGACTTGTGTTGTTGGCTTTTAGCGGTGACTGGCTGGTGCGTGGCGGCTCTTCCCTGGCCAAGCGATTTCATGTATCGCCTATGGTTATCGGGGTTACCATTGTTTCACTTGGCACTTCAGCCCCGGAGCTTGTTGTCAGTTTAAATGCTGCCATTTCCGGGTTCCCCGATATGAGCATTGGCAACGTTGTTGGCTCCAATATTGCGAATATTGCCCTGGTACTTGGTGCCACAGCCCTTATCATCACCATCCCGGTAAGTAAAAAAACTATAAAACTGGATTGGGCAGTCATGATGTTTGCCACGGTGTTGTTTTTTCTTTTTTCACTTGATGGCTATTTACAACGAAGTGAAGGAATTATTTTCCTTGTTTTATTAATAACATACGTGATTTATGCTATCCGGTCATCACGTGCAGAAATGAAAACCAAAATCAGGGAAATACCCCCTTTTTCCACCTTGCTTTCTTTTATAATTGTTGTTGTAAGCATCGGCGGGCTGATTTTAGGATCAAATCTGCTGGTTAATAGTGCCAGGACAGTTGCGATTGAATGGGGTGTAAGTGAACGCGTTATCTCCCTTTCAGTTGTAGCCTTTGGGACAAGCGTGCCAGAACTTGCTACATCCATTATGGCTGCCATCAGGAAAGAACTGGATATTTCTGTTGGCAACCTTATTGGCTCTAACATTTTTAATTTATTTGGCATCCTTGGTGTGACATCTATTGTAGAAAAAATACAAGTCAGTGAGGATATTTTATATTTTGACTGGTTTTGGATGGTTGGTGTATGTATTATGTTGTTTTTATTTGTAATGCCTGCTAAAAGGGCAAAAATCATGTGGTGGGAAGGCTTGATGTTTATTCTCGTGTATTTTACATATTATTACTTGATCTATACCATATAAAAACAAGTTATTATTGATTTTACGATACGATAGTTTAGTTTGCTAACGATTTGAATTTACGTACTGATACTTTAATCAAAAGTTTATGAAAATAGGAATTGTCAATAACGCCGCAAATTATCTGGAATTCAACATTAACCTTGTTAAATACCTTGAAGGTTTTGATCATGAAGTGAGCTTTCTTAATCCTGACAAATTCATCAGGAAAGAAATCAGAAAATACCGGTTATCTTATTTAACTTACGATAAAGTAAAACGGATGGATGATTTTTATACCCCGGATCACAAGCTTATCCGGTATTACATGCGGAATTACAAACTGAACGATGAAAAGAAACTCATCCAGGAAAAAAACAGGGAGTACGCATCCTGCAGGCAAGCATTGCAAGGTGCCAACTATGATGCCATATTGATACTTAACGGATTGTTTAACGTAGAAACCGATGTGTGTAAAGAATATGGGATCAACACTTTTTTCTTTGAACACGGGTATTTCCCCAATACTATCCAGATGGACCATGAAGGGGTAAATTCGGATGCCTCCTTTGCCAACTTGGGTTTTGAAGAATTTTTAAACTACACTTATCCCGCTTCAGAGTTCAATCCGGACAGAAACTATTCTGTAAAAAAAATACATCACAACGAAACCATACGCGCGCTTTACAGAATATTGGATCCGCGCTACAATCGATTTCTAATCAATTTTATCAATAAAAAACGAAATCAGGACAAAGCCAAAAAGCGTTTTCAGCGGGATGATTCAGAACAGCTTGAATTGGAAAGGATAGGAACGTATGTGTTTTTCCCCCTCCAGGTAAATTCCGACACCCAGGTTATACTGAACAGCCCGTTTGGCAGTATGTACGAAGCCGTGGAATTTATCCTGCCTGAACTTGTAAAAGCAGGGTATAAAGTGATTATCAAAGAACACCCGCTTGAAGTTGAACCTGTAAATTACGCTTCATTTGCGGATAACACCAATGTGTTCCTGACAAAAAAAACAGACCTCAACAGCCTGATTGAAAATTCAGCGTTCGTGGTCAACATAAATTCAAGCGTAGGTTTACAAAGCATTGCAAAATATAAAAAAGTGTTGCTTTTGGGATCTGCCTTTTACAAAAACAACCCATCCTGTTTTGCAGTCTCGGATTATAAAAATATCAGCGACCTGCTGAATGATATTTCATCTGCCACGGTTGATAAAGCATCCATATCAGATTACATATCACATTTTAAAAATTATATATTCATCAAGGGACACTTTTATAAAACGGACTTAGATTTACTGGAGTCTATACGTTGCCGGATAATGGGTAAGATATAATGGATTATAATTGCAAAGTGATACTATTTGGATGAACAATAAATCTGTTTGAGATTTTTACAAAACAACATTGATTACATTGATTATCTATTACTTAACAAACTTAAAATGATAAGATTGTGAATTACAGTAAATTTTGATAATATATAAGCCCTTTAATAAATCTGATACATTAATGACCTTAGAGGAACAATTTGTCTTTTGTTTGAGAAGCTGTCCTTGCATATTGTAAATTTTATAATCAAAATTATGACCACCATTGTTTTTCAGAACAACAGATTCATTCATTGGATTCGTTAAAATTCCTAATTTTTTGTCTTTTTGAGGTAAGTTTATATTGGTAAAAGTGTCAAAACCTATGTCATCCCAATACACCGAATTTGAAAAGCACCCAACACCAACATAACCTTGCTTATGGATTGTCTCATCATACACATCAATTAATAAATTTTCAGTATCGTTTTGAGGGTCGTATATCTTTATTTTTATTTGTCCCGTTGCATACCTTTCAACAATTATTTTGTACCACTGATTAAAAACAATGCCTGTTTCATTGGGTTGATGATCTGCTATTACAGTAACCTCTCCATTCAAATTAACATTTAGTTTAATGCCCGGAACGTCGGAATCATCCGGGTATAATTTCACAATGTAAAATTTGTTATGTTGTTGATGTTGGAAATAGAAATGGGCATCTGTGCTATATCCGGAATTGGGAGACAAGAAAAACCAACCAGTATATATACCATATTCATATTGTTCCTCAGTATAAATAGCTCTAACTGCCCCGTAACCGTCTGTTGGGGATAAAAGCATTGAATGAGATAAACTATGACAGTTATTTGTGGTTAAATCAACATGTTGATTTTCATGAGGGATATAGTCAAAACCATAGTAATCAGGATAAACTGTGTATAAAAATTCCCAATTATCCAGTCCGTTTTCAAAATCATCAATTTGTATCTGAGCTTTGACAATAAAAGCAAGTAATAACAAACTTGTAAGCAAAATAATTTTTCTTATGCTTTTCATAATTTTTAATTTTAATGATATATAATACAAAAATATCAAAAATAATTACATATACAAATATTATTTATTATATGTCATATACGTTTAAAATAAAGGGGGGTCCATCGAAAAAAGTTACAGGACATGCTGCATATAGTGGCAGGAATGACATAATTTAGGGTAAAGTAAAAGAAACCCGATAAGAATTATTCGGGAATTTCTCAAGTATCCTTATTATTTTTACTTTTGACACAAAATGTTAAAACATGTATGTAATTTTGGATAACAAATGAAAGTAGCTAAACACGTTAAAAAGCCCAATTTTTTCATCATAGGAGCTCCGAAATGTGGAACCACAGCGTTAAGTGAGTATCTGCGAGAACATCCTGATGTTCACTTTAGTTACCCCAAGGAACCCAATTTTTTTTGTACGGATTTTTCCGAAAAGCACAGGGGATTTCAGGATATTAATCTGTACCTGAATCAGTGTTATTATAATTCACAGGGAAAGACTGCGGTTGGAGAAGGAAGCGTATATTATTTGTATTCACAGGAAGCAGTTCCTAATATTCTGGAATTTAACCCTGAAGCCAAATTTATTGTGATGTTGCGCAATCCTGTGGACATGGCTTATTCGTTGCATGCTACGCATATCCGGTCACGCATCAATGAAAATGTGGAAGATTTTAAAAAGGCCTGGGAACTACAGGAAGCCCGAAAACAAGGGAAAAACCTGCCTCCGGATTGTCGTGAGCCAAAATTATTGCAGTACAAAGATGTATGCAGTACCGGCACGCAATTGAGAAGGTTATTGGAAAGGGTGGATAAAAGCAAGGTAAAAATCATTCTTTTTGATGACTTTGTTGGAGAAACTAAAACAGTGTACGAAGAAACACTTTCTTTTCTTGGCGTGGAGAGTGATGGCAGAACCGATTTTACACCAAAAAACGAAAATCGTTATTTTAAAAATAAAAAACTGGCAAACCTGGTTTCAAAAACTGCAAAAAAATACCCGCGTTTTATGCTGGTTAAACGTCGTTTGGGAATTCCAGAAGGTGTTAGTGTGTTGAAATTCATTAACAGGCTCAACCGGGTTAAAGCAAAACGTAAGCCTCTGGACAAGAGCTTTAAAAAAGAACTTTATTCGGTTTTTAAACCAGAAGTGGAATTACTTGAAGAGATACTCAACAGAGACCTTTCTCACTGGAAAACAATGAAAACTCCAGGAAAATAATTTGCAACGTTGTTAACTGTCTGGTTGTAACCCTGACTGAAAAATACTTGAACTATATTTCCGGAGAAGGATTAAATTCAGTTCAGGTAAGAAGTGTTAATGGACAAATTGTTATTAATAAACAACAATTTGATTCCGACCATGAGAAGCTAAATACTGAAGAGTTACGTGCCGGTACTTATTTTATCCATACCAACACAAATGCAGGTACACAAGTGAGTAAACTTGTGGTACAGTAAATAATTTCAGGTTTATTTTTTCCAAAAGATAAACCTGTCAACCACTTTTTTGAAATCCGGAGACACATTGGTGAATTTTATAAACAGCAAAAACCCTGTGCCCACAAATGCGGTTCTGACAATGATATCGGGAATCAGGTGTAGTTTGGGAATAAACCCTGACAGGAAAAGTATGAGTAAAGCCGCCGCCACCACTAAAACATGTTGATAATTGAACGGTTGCAACCCAAAACGCCACCAAATAAACGCCCACCGGAAAATTCCGGCTGCTAAATAAGTAGATGCTGTTGCTATCGCAGCACCGGTTATCCCAAGGACAGGTATTAAGGTTACATTTAACACCACAATCAATCCTATCATGACAATCATAACCACCGAATGAATCCTGTAAAATTTCGAATACAATATCATTTGATTGCTAAGGCCTGAAGCCAGATTCAAAATATAAGCAAGCGAAATAAGGAGTATAACCCATTTTCTCTGAGCATACTGTTCCGGCAATATACGAAACACATTATGGATGTTTGCCCACGAACACACAAATCTAATAACACCTAATAATAACAATAACACATTCGATTTAAATACAAAACCAGCTTACTTTACTTTAGTTTCGCTGAGAAAAGACGCAATATCAACTTGTAGAAAATCTTTATCAACGTGTAGAAAGTCTTTTTTGCCATGTAATATTTTCTTGGTAAATTGCCTGATGTTTTTTAATTTTACTTTTTTAAGTCATATTTTTATTGTCTAAATGGTCTTTTATGTATTGCAATAAAATGTTATTTTATAAAATTCTAATTGTATGCTTAACAATATTTTTGTGTCTATTCTTTCCTTTTCAGGATGGTAATGCTCAAAACATTGGCATTAATACAGAAAATCCTGATAATTCAGCAATTCTTGAGGTATATTCTACAACCAAGGGGGTTTTAATCCCCAGGCTGACTAATTCGGAAAGGGACAATATTCCGTCTCCTGCAATAAGTTTAATTATTTATAATAACGATACAGGTAAATTCAATTATTGGAATGGCAGCAATTGGGAATATATTAATGATAAATATGTTTCTTCTGAAAGTGGAAATGGAACCCCGGATCATGGAGGAGTAGCTGTAAACAATGCTGACACCCCCCCAGACCTATCGGCAATGCTGGATATTTGTTCTACTGGAGATAATAAAAAAGGATTGTTGATTCCTAGGACTATTTCATCAAACGTTAACAACCCTGTACAGGGATTACTCATTTACGATACCAATCTCAATAAGTATTGTTTGTATGACGGGGATACATGGCAAAGCTTTTGTCATGAATACCTTTCGGATTCAATTGGTAATGGCAACTATATTTCAGACGGTACAGGTATAAACACGACTTCTGTTGATGCGTCAGCACGGCTGGAAATTGAGTCAACAAACAAAGGGGTTCTGATACCGCGCCTTAGTGAAACCCATCGTGACAACATTAATTCCCCTGCAAACGGATTGATGATTTACAATATCACTGCCAAAAGCATTGATGTATATACAGGTTCTGAGTGGCGACAATTGATGTATGATGTACCTTCCCAACCTGCGTCAATCAATGGAAACACTAACGTATGTGAAGATACTACAGGTGAAACCTACAATATTTCTCCTGTGAATGGAGCCACAGGTTATGAATGGACTGTACCTGAAGATGCATCAATTATCAATGGACAGGGAACAACCAACATCACAGTGGATTTTGGTTTTATTTCCGGCAATATTTGCGTTAGCGCAACAAATGGATGTGGTTCAAGCCCTCCATTATGTATTAGTATAGACGTTACAGATTGTACGGAGCAGTCACCTTGTGCAGGCTATGAAGGGAATACGTATGAATTTGAAATTGTTTATGGAGGAGACACTTATAAATTGGTGGAAATAGGTGAGCAATGCTGGTTTGCGGAAGGCTTGCGTTATGACAACGGATGCAGCTCAGTAACCTGGGATAATACAGCAGATGTAGGGTGGTGTGGATGTTACAATAGTGACTGTGCAACTTATTTAGAACCATACGGTATGCTTTATCAATGGTCGGCAGCTATGGATGGCAGCACAACTGAAGGTGCTCAGGGAATCTGCCCAGATGGATTTCATATTCCGGCAGATAATGAAATTAAAATATTGGAAATGGAACTTGGAATGACACAACAAGAAACTGACGAAACTGGATACCGGGGAACAAACCAAGGAGCTCAACTTGCCGGAACAATTTCATTGTGGGATAACGGAGTATTAACAAGTAGTCCGGTTTTTGGTGCTACAGAATTTAACGTTTTGCCTTCCGGCAGCAGGGGAATAACCACCGGGTATTATTATCACTTGAATACCCGTGGGCATTTTTTATCATCTACAGAAACCGATAGTTCAAACAAATGGCATCGTTCAATAAGAGCCTCTGAAACAGGCATTGGTCGTTTTGATTATTCTAAGACAACTCCTATAAATGTAAGATGTTTAAGAGATTAGATTTTTAAAATGAATAGAAAAAATAGTTTATTACAATATGTTTCTTAGCTTATGAAAGTAAAAACAACCGCCATATTAATTATTGTATTTTTCATTTCATTATGTACAAACGCCCAGCTATTGTACACAAATGGTGACAATATAAGAGTAACTGGAGGCACAATACTCACTGTCAAAGGGGCAGTTTTAAACGATGTTGGTAAAATTAGTGTGGATTCCTTTAACGGATATAGCCAGATGCTTATTGAAAGTGACTTTATCAATAATGATGTAGCCGGGGGAAGTGGAAATTACAGAGTTATGGGCAACTGGATAAACAACAATACATTTAATGCCGGAACAGGTACCGTATTTTTAGAAGGCTCAGATCAGTTTATTGACGGAAGTGTTTCAACCCATTTTTACAATATTACACTTGATGGAACCGGAGCAAAAACCCAGACCATTGATCAATATTGTACAGGAAAACTAAGTTTAAATGATGTCGAATTGCATACAGAATATTTTGGTTTTTATGTGGAAAACCCAAACACCGATGCTATTAGTTTTGGATCAGGTTTTGTATCAAGTCTTGTTGGGGGCTTTCTTTTACGGCACACCAATACCCCCGGCACATATATTTTTCCTGTCGGGTCATCCGTTGGAACAACACTATACCGCCCCGTAGAAATCAGCCCTGAAGATAATTCTGAAAACACTTTTACAGTACGCATGGCCAATACAGATGCCACATCTGAAGGATTTAACTTGGATTCAACAGGAGATGATATTTGCCAGGTAAATCCACTCTTTTATCATCAGATTGACCGTACAGAAGGAACATCAACCATAGCTCTGAGCATTTATTATGACAACACCTCTGACGGGACTCAGGATGGGATTGTAAACTGGAAAACGAGCACCGGTCAGTGGGAGATTATATCCGGAAGCATAACAAACGCGGGGAATCCATTATACCAGGCAAATGCTATAGGATGGAATGATTTTTCAAATGTTCCTTACGCTTTGTACAGCTCTAACCCTGATATAACAATAGATACTGCTGGTCCGTTTTGTTATGATGACTTTACTGTTCAACTTGAAGCTTCACATACAGGAGGTGTATGGAACGGAGATTTTGTTGACAATACCGGAATCTTTGATGTGGGGGCAGCAGGTGCAGGGATACATCATGTGAGCTATGCAATAAGCGGGAACTGCGGAAATACAGCATACAAAGACATTATTGTATATCCAACTGACTTTAATGTGGATTATGAAGCCACAAATCCTTATTGTATTGGTGAAAATAGCGGAGGTATAAAATTCCAGGTTGCAGGAGGCACCCCGCCGTACTCATACCATTGGGACTCCAACGTTTCAGACTCTTCTACCATATCGAACTTGTCTCCAGGGACCTATCATTTTACCATTACAGATGTACATGGTTGCAGTAAAGAAATATCAAACATTATTATACATGACGGCAATAAAGATTGTCTTGGCATTCCGGATACATTTACACCAAACAGCGATGGCGTAAATGACACATGGATTATTGAATACATTGTAAATTACCCTGAAATAGAAATCAAGATATTCAATCGCTGGGGACAATTACTTTATACCGGCGGTTCTCACGATGATTTCTGGAACGGGACATACAAAAACGAACAGGTACCAACCGGACCATACATTTATATCATTGACAAAAATATTGAGGGACTTAATTCGATTGTAGGTATTGTAACAGTTATCCGGTAATGCTAATTTTTCTTTAATTTAAATCTGGAGATTAAGTTTAAAAACTCGGGGTCGACATTGCTGTATTTAATGAATAACAGGAAACTAATGGCAATAAAACCAGAACGGATGATGAGGTCCGGGATCAGTGATAATTCCGGTATCAATGTCGATAGTATTAATATCAATACAGCTCCCACAACAACAATCAGATGTTTCATTCCAAAGGGTTGTAATCCAAATCGTGACCAGATAAACAACCAGCGAAAAATCCCGGCTAGCAGATAAGTAAGCGTAGTGGCCAGGGCAGCTCCTGTAATGCCAAATAATGGAATGAAAATAACATTGAGAATTACAATTAAAACAATGGAAGATATCATCATGATTGAATGTAGACGGTAATAATCAGAATACAGCATGATTTGATTGCTAAGGCCTGAAGTCAGATTCAGGATAAATGCAATGGCAATGAAAAACATCACCCATCTTCCTGATCCATATGCATCCGGCAAAATGGTTAAAATGTTATCAATATTGGCCCATAAAAAAACAAAAAGAATCATTCCGATCAGCAACATCGAAATTGTGGTTTTGTAATATATCTGCCTGACTTTTGCTTTGTCATCTTGTTTAAAGGCATCGGTTATGACAGCTGTTGAAATTCTGCGCATGGCCTTGCCGGGAATCAGAATCAGGGAACCGAAGAAAAAGGAAATGGAGTAAATTCCTGTGGCATCCAGGTCGAGAAAATGATTGACCATATATTTGTCAATGTTCAGCATGGCGATGGTACTAAAGCCGGAAATCAGGCCAAAAAACGCTACACTAATCATCTTCTTGTGCAGGCCTGGTTCGGGTTTGGGGGTTCCTTTAAGTCGAAATTCCCCGGTTAATAACAAATGAATGAACATCAATATGGCAGGGGAGGCATAAGCAAGCAAATACAGATTCAGAAAAGCATTAAAATCAATCAGATTAAAATAATACAATGTCAGGTTTCCCAGCACAAATATGCGGAAGGCAAAATCCTTGTAAAAGGCTGATGTGCTGGCTTTGAATAGTGCCCGGTAAAACCCGTCAAACAGAAGGTAAAACAAGGATGCAAGGATAAAAGGAATGAGGTAATTAATATTTTCAGCCAGCAATGGTGATTTTTCAAGATTGCTCGAAATAAGCCAATCCTTCAGGAAAAAAAAGATGATGATGCAAAGCATCATTCCTATGAACGCCCAGATAAGCAAAATTTTTAAAAACCCGTTGTGATCCCTGTTTTCATTTTTGAAATAGGGAAACATCCGCAGCGTTACATTAACAAATCCAAGACTCCCCACTTGAGACATCATAACTGCCATAGCAACCAACACATTTATTAAACCGATCTGGTTGGTATCAAGAAGCAATGGCATTAAAAAGCCAACGTTGATAAACCCAATGGCTGCACCAAGGTATGAATATACCGAACCTTTTATGCTTTGCCTGGCAACTACTCCCATGTTTTACTCAGATTCTGTTCTAATGAATGATTGATAAATTTAAAAAATTATGTTTTAAGAAACAATTGAATAAAATCCAAAGTTAAAAAAGCAAAAATAAGGATTTAAAGGTTAGGATTTAGGCGCTTAAAAATCAAAACTTACCAACATGTTGTCGTTAATCATGCTGCAAGTTTGACACCCATTATTTGATTTATTTTTTTGATTTCATTCATA
>CAZGPW010000232.1:0-3871 GCA_964527535.1 uncultured Bacteroidales bacterium | reverse complement strand
GCCTGGATATCCATAGGTTGGTACCAGACATGCGTTAAATAAACTGCTGTTATTGCGAAGATCGTTGGTTTTTATACTTTTTCCCAGTAAAAACAAGTGTTTTGGACGAGTGCTGTTAATGCTGGCATAATGAGCCACCAGGTTCCTGATCGCATAAGGGTGTTTTTTTACTCCGTAAGCATATTGTTCATACAATTCATTGACATCATATACTTCTGCATTATACCCTGAGCTTATGCGGTATGATTTATAGGCATCTGCGGCCTCCATCAAATCCGGATGGGTAATAATAAGATAATCTGCATCTTTATTTATGGATGCATAATCTGTAAATTTTGCATTCGCCGTAACAGGAGCAATGTTATGCACCTGTTTGTAGCCATTGTCGTTACACAAGATCATATGACGCGTGGTTCCGTTGTTGGGAGCCAGGGCTTTGAGTGTGCCTCCGTCATTGGCAACTTCAATTCTGTGTCCCTGATCAAGGTCATAAAGCAGGATTCCTTCTGATCCTTCAAAGCCGGTAATTTTAACCAGATCTTTATCACCACTACCTGGCCTTAGTATGAAATCATAAGCATTGCTTTCAGGGAAATCATACCCGTGAGGATACAAAATATCTATATAAGAAACTCTGTTATTATCATTCAGCTGAGGGGATTGTTCATCATTTGATGAAAAAACAAACGTCATGTTTTCCGAGACTTCATTTGCAGGAATACTGAAGTTTTTGCGAATGAAATCATAACCGTAATATATTTCATCAATTTGGGTGGTGCCAAGAAAATCCACTTTCAAATGATGGGGAACATTGGAAATAATATCACTTCCAGGTGTGCCTGCTACGGCCAGTTCAATTTGTACATTACTTCCTTCACTTTCAAGACCGGATAAACTGATGTTTTTAACGCAGTTGGTTTCAAGTGTGATCTGGCTGGCATCAAGCCAGCCTTCAGATTGGGTATAAAGGCTTCTGGTTGATGCCTGATAATATGTGCCTGTGTAATTTATTCTTATGTGCTTTTGACACCAGGTGGAGAGATAATCGCTGTACGCCCCGAAATCATCGTCCGTTTCAGGGGTCATACGGCGGTTGTTAATGGAGTTATTGTACGTCAGGTAATAAGCAGAGGTGTCGGTAAACAATGAATAATCGGGATTGATGCAGTTTGCTGGTTCATCAAACATAATGGTATCACGATAACCACGGTTGCGCTTTCCGTAAAATTCAATGTATCCGTTGGGGTCAAAAATTCCGTTTGTGCCTTCACCTTCGATGTAAATATATTGCTCTTCTCCCTGATAAAATAGTTGTATCCACCGTGGATCTATTGATCCGGCAGGAAAACCACCATTTGCCAATTCCTGATAAGGGATGCGATACATGCCGTCTTCTGTAACAGAAATGCGGTAATATTTCTGGTCATAATTGATCCATTCGTTACCATATTCTTGTGCAAACAACCCGCAAGGCATAATTAGCATTGAAAAAACCACAAAACCACAGAAATGACAATATGTTGTGAACTTTTTAATCATCAAAACTGGTTTTTGCTGGTTGAAGTTTATGCATATCAAAACGGAAATTCAATGATATTACATGTGAATAAAAATTGTTGCTGTTCCCCAGATTACTGAGTGCATAATCAATGCTTATGCCACTGAATTTAAAGCCTGCTCCTACTGCAAATTGCATACTGTATGCAGTATTATCATCCATCGGAATTTCCTGAAAATTGCCTGTGCCAACCCTTAAAAAAGCAAGATTGTCGTAAGAAAATTCTATACCGGCGCGGGGATCAACACTGATCAGATCAGTTTTTAACATGGTGTTCCTTTTCCCGTCGAAGCTTGTAAACAGGTCAATTTCAGCAAGGGCAGAAAACTTATTTACAATCGTAATGTTTCTGGCAAAAGCCACGGTAAGCGAAGGCAGCGTAATTTCCAGGCTGCTTTCGGGTAAATAATTTCCCGTTTCATACCATGTGTCTTCAAGCAGCTCGTGATTGAAGGACCATGTGTTGAATGTGGATGTAACATCTTTAGCTATGGCTGCAAAACACCATTCATTGTGCTTATACGTAGCTGAAAAATCCATCCCAAAGCCCCAGGCTCCCCCAAAATTCCCGGCTTTACGCCGGATTATTTTTATGTTGCCGCCAACATCGAAGTTGTCAATGTTGGTATGCCGTGCATAGGTTAACAACACAGCCAGGTCGGATGCTGAGAAAGAAGACAGTCGATCCCAGCGAATGTTACCATCGTTGTCTATGAGTTCAAGGGTGTTGGGGATATCATCCACAGCAAAACGGATGAAGTTGGCACCGATCACTGAATTGCTGTCAGGCTTGTAAATTACAGAACCAAAATCATAAGCTGCAACACCGGCAAAATATTCAGCATGCATCAGCCCGATTTCCACGTCTTTATCCAATGCAAGCAGTCCTGAAGGATTCCAATAGGTACCTGTTACATCAAATGAAGAGGCAACAACTGCCCCGGACATTCCCAGGGCACGTGCACCTGCACCTATGTTTAAAAACTCATTGCTGTACTTCGGCGTTGTCTGAGCCACAATTACATCAGTAAAACATATTATGAACAGAATAAATATGTACCATTTGGTCCTCATTAAGGTTTGTTTATGCCGAACGCATGTTTTCATTAAATATCAATCAAATATACTAAAAAAGAAACAATTACAGAGCAAAGAAAGCTTTAAACATGATGCGGTAGAAAATAAAAATCCCGTTTGTGATGTTGTTTGGCCTCATTTCCGGCAGGAATCATAACGCCCTTGAATAGTATATAAGGAAGATAAGCTTCTTTTTCCAGCAAAGTAAATATGGCTTCCCTGTTTCTTGATAATTCCAATTGCAATTTTGGTTGGTGTTGGCGGATGGTTTGCAGCATGTTTTTCAAAACCGGATATTCATAACCTTCAATATCAATTTTAATGAAATCAATGCGGGGAATATCAGCAAATAACTTGTCCGGAATTTTCATTTCTGCCTCGAAATGTTTGTGATAATTTTCAGGATTGTTTTTTATAATTTTTGTCATCCCGTGATGAATGATGCCATCCGGAGCAGGCATGCCCAGTTTAACAGTTTCTTCAGTTTCCCCCAGTGCATAAGGCATCATTTTTACATTTTTTACACCTTTGCGTCTGATATTATTTTCCCAGATATGACGGAACAAAGGAACCGGCTCAACAGCAAATACCTTTCCTTTTTCCCCTGATAATAAAGACATATAAACGGTGTAGTAACCAAGGTTGGCACCAATATCAATGCAGGTGTCGCCTTGTTTGATAATTGAAGGCAAATGATGTATTTCGGGGTGGCCCTTTTTGAAAAATCCAATGTCCACCAGGCGAATATACCATTTGCTGACAAAACGCAAATAGCGTTCAAGTCCCATTTTTTTGTACAGAAAACGCCGTAAAAATTTCATGTTTTTCAGTTCTAATCAACTTCTTCATAATCAGCATAATCTTCATCATCCTGCATTTTTTTCTTTTTCTTTTCGGATTGCCGGTCATTGGGAATCTGTTCTATGCTTACTTCACCTTCTGATTTATTTTCTCTGTGTTGGTAATTTTGCTTTCGTTTGTATTCATCCTCCATTTTATTGAGTTTGCGCTTTAGCAACCAGGGAACAACATACCTGAATAAGAGACGGAAAAACAAAATTCCAACAATAACTATGAGTAAAAACCTTCCCATAAATTTTCTAACGTGATTTGTGCAAAGTTAGTACAATTTTTCGGGATTCTCGGGGGCCGTCAAATTCACACAAAAACACATTTTGCCATGTGCTGAGGCCGGCTTTCCCATTGATGACAGGAATACTTTCTGACGGACCAACC
>CAZGPW010000231.1:0-6676 GCA_964527535.1 uncultured Bacteroidales bacterium | reverse complement strand
CAATTATTATTGCTTTGCTTATGGTATTAATGGAAGATAGTTCGGCAACGCTTGTTTCGACACCGCTCAACACATCGCACTACATCGCCTGACAGGTGGTTTAATCTCGTTATTCATGTTTTTAGCAAAAGCCAATTATTTTGTGGTAGCGTATTTATTTGAATTTTATATCTTGCATGCTGAAAATTTTAACATCATGATTAAGCGTATTACATTGTTTTTTACCGTAGTGATTTTTGCCGGGACATTGTCCGCACAGGACATCCAAATTGCCAAAAAGACCATTTCGTATCTTGCATCTGATAAATTGGAAGGCAGATTTCCGGGAACGCCTGGCGATAGCATGACACAGCATTTCATTGAGTCTGAAATTAATGCATATAACTTAAAGCCTTTTGACTTTGGTTACAGGCAGGAGTTTGAGATTGTGACAGATATTGCCGTGTCGGATGCATCATTTGCTACCTGGAATGGAGAAAAACTTGTGCTCAAAGAAGATTTTATGCCCATGAGTTTTAGCAGCGGCGATGCATTGAATGCCAAAATCATATTTAATGCAACACAAGAAGGCGATGAGGAGACGGATTATCAAAATAAATGGGTACTAAAAGTCATCGATAATAATAACGATCCCCTTCCAAGGCATGATGAATTAATAAAATCGTGTATTGATTTAAAAACAAATAATGCTGGGGGGCTTATTTTAGCTTATACAACCGGGGTAACGGATAGCACGGAATTTTATCCGTTTGGCTACAGCCGTTCATTTATGTCTGCTGCCATTCCTGTGATACAGATTTCCTCCAAAATAATAAACAAAAGCCTCGAAAAACATGATTTAAGCATTTCTGATTTACCTACCCTGCAAGCAGACGAAAATGTTACGTTTCCGGAGATTGAACTGTATGCCCAATTGAAAATTGATAAAGTAAAAACAAAAACAGCCAATTGTGCCGGTTGGATTGAAGGCAGTGATACAAATACTTGGATTGTCATGGGGGCACATCATGATCACCTTGGTTATGGTGGTTATGGGTCGGGCTCTCGAACACCGGAGCGGTATGCAATTCATAACGGTGCTGATGATAATGCCTCAGGGGTGGCCACCGTGTTGATGCTGGCGGATTATTATTCACAACACAAACCCGGAATAAACCTTGCTTTTGTGTTGTTTGGAGCTGAAGAGCAGGGGTTGTTAGGTTCCAAATTCTTCGTGGATAACATGCCTTTTGATAAAGACAAAGTCAAAGCCATGTTGAATTTTGATATGGTGGGAAGAATGAAAGATTCAGTGATGGGAATCATTGGAACCACTACCGCCAAAGAATACCAGGAGATATTGTCATCACTGAATGATGTCCCGTTACAATTGAAATTGCGGAAAGGGGGGTATGCCGGTTCCGATCAGGCCATGTTTTATGCTGAAAAGATTCCCGTGTTGTTTTTCTTTGCAGGCTTGAACGATGATTACCATACGCCGGACGATGATGTTGACCTGATTAATTTTCAGGGTATCAAGATGCTTGCAGATATGTGTGTTGATCTACTGGATACATTGTTGTTGCCTGAAACACTGCTTACTTACCATGAAGTGGAAGCATCAAAAAAAAGCAAGCATGGTAGCAACATGAAAGTAAAACTCGGTGTTGTTCCCGACATGACGGGAGAGTCGGATAACGGCATGCGCATTGATGCTGTGATGAAAGGTGGTGTAGCGTATAAAACCGGTTTGCAGAAAGCGGATGTCATCACCAAAATAGGGGATACAGAAATTGAAAATATTTACGATTACATGAAAGCCATGTCAGCCTTCGATAAGGGAGATAAGACAGTGATTACGGTGCTCCGTGAAGGAAAAAATATGGTTTTTGATGTTGATTTCTAACGAAAAAAGAAATGGTTACAAAAAAAATACTTATCTGGGTAATGGCTGCGCTTGTAACTGTGGCAGCATCCTATTATCAACGACAAACAGGCCCTACAAAGCCTATGAAGATGGAAACGGAGATAAGCGGTGATGCTTATCAATTCAAACTCACACGTTCAGCCAGTATTTTTGACGGTTGCATAGTTAGCATCCCTGCTCATGAAGGCATTGACAGGGCTGTTGTTGTTTATAAAAAATACCCCGGTGATTTTTTACCCGACAGCGTTGAAATGCAACGTAATGACGAGGCGTTTTTAGCCTCACTGCCTATTCAGCCGGCTGCCGGAAAGTTGCAGTATTACCTGCTCCTGTACCAAGAGGGGGATGTGATTTTTACCAATGAAAATGATACTGCCATTGTCAGGTTTAAGGGAAATGTACCAGGTTGGGCACTCATTCCGCATGTGCTGTTGATGTTTCTGGCCATGTTTTTTAGTACTGCTGCCATGTTGATGGCTATATTCAACACGGGGAACATTAAAAATATATCCATACTGACATTCGGGATACTGGCTTTGGGCGGATTTGTGTTTGGCCCTATAGTGCAGAATTATGCCTTTGGTCAGGCATGGACAGGCTGGCCGGTGGGATACGATCTCACCGATAATAAAGTGTTGGTTGCCGGGATTGTTTGGTTGCTGGCCATTTTGCTTAACCTGTACAAAAAACGCAGATGGGCCGTAATTATTGCCGGTATTGTGCTTCTTGGCATGTTTACCATTCCACATTCTGCCAGGGGGTCGGAGTTTGATTATGAAACCCGGGAAATTAATACGGGGTAAAGGTAGCTCCCTTGGAATTTGCAGCAGAAGCTTATTTATTTTGGTTTTATATCTTTTATCATCAGTTGGAGACTGGTTTTACCCATAAACAAATTTTCTTCAATGGTATAACACAAGTCAAAAGGCTGAAAATCTTTAATTTTATCATACATATGCCCGAATCCAAACCCAATGGCATCAATAGCAAGGTTGTCACCAAGTTTGGAAATCACTTTAATCTTGAGATGTTCTCCATTTTTCCCCACTTGTTTTGCCCAGCCATTATCATATACATTTCTGGATACAAAGACAGGTTTCATGTTTTCGGGGCCAAAGGGAGCAAATTGTTTTAAAATCCTGTAAAATTTTGGTGTGATGAGGTTGATCTTATCAAGTTCAATGTCCACGTCTATGCATGGGATAAGCTGTTCGGGTAAAATGTTTTTGGCTACGTGTGCTTCAAAGCAACGTTTGAATTCTTCCAGGTTTTCAGGTTTTAACGTCAGGCCTGCAGCATACATGTGTCCGCCAAAATCATCAAGTAAATGGCTGCAACTTTTAATGGACTCGTACAAATTATACCCTTGTACAGACCTTGCAGAACCACTTAATACACCGTTGGATTTCGTAAACACCACCGTTGGCTTGTAATGATGTTCAATCAACCTGCTGGCAACAATGCCAATTACCCCTTTATGCCAGTCTTCTGCATACACAACTGTAGTTTTTTTGTCCTGGTCTGTGAGTTCATCCTGTATCTGATTAAGAGCTTTGTCTGTAATGTCGTGGTCAAGGGTTTTCCTGGTATCGTTTATTTCATTGATCTGATTTGCAATGGTAAGTGCTGGTGTTTCATCTTTGGAAATGAGCAGCTCAACGGCCGTATTTCCGGATTCCATCCTGCCGGCGGCGTTAATTCTAGGGCCGATTTTAAACACAATATCACTGATGATGATCTCTTTTTCATCAAGGCCGGCAAGCTTTATGATGGTTTTTAATCCTATTTGCGGATTTCTGTTTAACACTTTCAATCCATAGTGAGCCAGAATCCTGTTTTCACCTGTAATGGGCACAATATCAGAACCGATGCTTACAACTACCAGATCAAGTAAATTGTACAATTCCTTTTGGGGTAAATTGTTGTTATCGTTAAATCCCTGAAGCAATTTAAATCCCACGCCACATCCTGATAAATGTTTGTAGGGATAGGGGCAATCTGAACGTTTGGGGTCGAGAACAGCAACAGCATCCGGAAGCGATTCGCCAGGCGTGTGATGATCGCAAATGATCAGGTCTATGTTTTTGGATTTGGCGTATTTTGCCTTTTCAGTGGCTTTAATTCCGCAATCCAGGGCTATGATCAATTGGTATCCTTGTTCATGAGCATAATCAAGACCGCGGTAAGAGATGCCATATCCTTCATCATACCTGTTCGGAACGTAAAAGCCAAGTTCTTTGTGGAATTTACTTATATAATTATACATCAAAGCTACCGAGGTGGTCCCGTCAACGTCATAATCGCCGTATATGAGTATTTTTTGATGCTGACTGATGGCATAATTTAGCCTTTTAACCGCCTTGTCCATGTCTTTCATCCGGAAAGGGTCATACAAATCTGTTACCGATGGCCTGAAAAACTTTTTTGCATCTTCAAAATTATGGATGTTACGTTGTGCAAGTATATTTGCCAATGGTTCTTCAATGTTCAGGCTTTTTGCCAGATTACTTACAATCTCTTTATCTTCCATCGCCCGTAATTGCCACTTCTTATCCATAAAATCTGTTGTTTTAGAATTTACAATGATACTAAAAAATTTTGGTGTTTGGAAATTTTCGGGGAGTTTATCTATCGAAAAAACCTGTTATATTTGCATAAAATTTTGTACAGAAATGATTGATTTAAATTTAAGTGAACAAGAAAGAAGCAGGCGCGACAGTCTGAAAAAATTAAAGGATTTGGGCATAAATCCTTACCCCGCCGAATCATATTTTACCAATACAACCAGCAGGGATATTCTTGAATCTTTTGATGATGCTAAGCCTGAAGAACTCAAGAATTTGCGCCTTGCCGGCCGATTGATGAGCCGCAGAATCATGGGAAACGCTTCATTTGCCGAATTACAGGATAAAAAAGGCAGAGTACAACTGTATTTCAGGCGGGATGACATCTGTCCCGGCGATGATAAAACCATGTATAATACCGTGTTTAAAAAGTTACTTGACATTGGGGATATCATTGGGGTGAAAGGCTATGCCTTCCGCACTAAAATGGGGGAAATTTCTGTACATGTTACAAGTTTTGAACTTCTTTCCAAAGCAATAAGGCCGCTGCCCGTTGTCAAGCAAAAAGACGGCACAACATACGATGCTTTTACAGATCCTGACCAGCGTTACCGTAACCGCTCCCTGGATTTGATCGTGAATCCCGACGTCAGAAAAGTGTTTGAGAAACGCACAAAAATGACCAACAGCATGCGGGAGTTTCTCAACGACAAGTCATTTATGGAAGTGGAAACGCCCGTATTGCAGCCTTTGTATGGCGGAGCTGCAGCAAAGCCATTTAAAACCCATCACAACAAACTTGATCAGACACTTTACCTTCGTATCGCCAATGAATTGTACCTTAAGCGTTTAATTGTTGGTGGTTTCGATGCTGTGTATGAATTTGCCAAAGATTTCAGGAACGAAGGCATGGGGCGTTATCATAATCCAGAATTTACACAAATGGAATTGTATGTGGCTTACCGCGACTACCTGTGGATGATGGACCTCGTAGAAGAAATGGTGGAAAAAATTGCCATAGACTTGCATGGCGATACCAAGGTAAAAGTGGGAGAGAATCTGATTGATTTTAAACGCCCGTGGAAACGATATACCATGTTTGAAGCCATTGAGAAATTTAATGGCGTGGACATTTCGCAAATGGATGAAAAAGCCCTGCAAGAAACTGCTCACAAATTGGGTGTGGATATAGATAAATCCATGGGCAAGGGAAAGATCATTGATGAAATATTTGGTGAAACGGTTGAGAAAAAGTTGATACAACCCACTTTTATAATGGATTACCCGGTAGAAATGTCACCGCTGGCAAAAAAACACCGGTCAACGGAAGGCCTGGTTGAGCGTTTTGAAGCAGTATGCAATGGAAAAGAGATCTGTAATGCTTACACCGAATTGAATGATCCGGTTGATCAAAGGCAGCGGTTTGAAGAACAATTGCTGCTGGCAAAACGTGGCGATGAAGAAGCCATGATGCTGGATGAAGATTTTATCAAAGCCATTGAGATTGGCATGCCACCAACAGCGGGCCTCGGAATCGGAGTGGACCGTTTAGCGATGATCATGACGAACAGCCATTCCATCCAGGATGTGATTTTTTTTCCTCAAATGAAGCAGGAAGCAACACAAGACATAGATGCGTCTGAAGATTTTATGGAACTCGGTATTCCGGAAGAATGGGTGCCGGTTGTTCAAAAAGCCGGATTTTTAACCACCAATACACTGAAAGATCAAAATCCAAACAAAGTGCATCAATTGTTGTGCGGGATGAACAAAAAACACAAGCTGGGCCTCAAAAATCCATCCCAGGAGGATGTGAAATCATGGGTGGAAAATGCATGAAGGGATTTATTATTCGCCATGAATACCTGTAAATGCCTTCTGTCCGACACAACTGCTACTGCAAATTGATGGTAAACTGTCAGGGCTAAAGCCCTTTTGTTTTTGTTCTGTTTCACCCTGTCCTGAAGGACGAGGTGTTAGGATCGTAACTAATCCTACACACGTTTATAAACAAAAGGGGAATTACATGGTGGATTTACATGCTCACAATGGATTAAAATCAGATGAAAAAACGATTACAATAAATGTAATACCAAGTTGCGTTCAACTGTGTAATATGTATTATACTTATTGATGATTACTAAAAATTACAATATATTGATTCTCTGTATTATACCGATGATGTTCAATGTAATTTGCATAATGT
>CAZGPW010000230.1:0-7863 GCA_964527535.1 uncultured Bacteroidales bacterium | reverse complement strand
CATCCCGAATTAAAGCAATACGTTAAAGATAAAAATATTCCCGTGCTGGAATACCAAGACCCGGATAATTTCGTTGATGCATATTCAGACTTTTATGATAAAATTTTAAAAGAAGCATAATATTTATGAAACAATTCCGGATTTTCTTCGCAGTTATATTGTCATTGACCCTTGCTGTTGGTATTATTTCTTGTGAAGAAGACCCCTCAGAAATAGGGATCAATTTGCAGCCAGGAGCCGATAAAATTGTCCTGGCAACCGATACACTTAGCGTTGAAACGCACACCATCAGAGACAGTAGCATTGCCAGCAACGGCCGTTCCATAAGCCCACTCGGCAACATTAATGAACCCGATTTTGGCATTACCGGTGCTTCCTTTATTACCCAGGTACGCTTATCTACCAGCAATGTGGATGAAGATCAGGTAATAGAGCCTGATTATATGGAGTTTGTGCTTGACCACAGCGGTTATTACGGAGATACAGACGACAGCATCAGTATTCAGGTGTTTCAGGTTCTCAATACGGATTTTGATTATAAAGAGACATATTACTCTGATTATGAATCTGATTTGGATACAACCGAAAATAACATGTACCTTCTGGGGCAATATAAGATTGCTGTGAACCCTTCAGATTCTCTTTCCACTTTAAAAATTGATGATCAGTCTTTTTTGGATATTTTTAAGAATACTGACATTTATAAAGATAACGATACTCTCTTATCAAATGTAAAAGGATTTTATTTTAAGCCGGTAACACAATCCGAACAGGGAGGAGGCATTGCTTACATTAATCTTGTTTCTGAAACAAGCCGGATGGTGATGCATTACAATGATACAAGCACATACGACTTCCCTGTCAACACCAGTAGTGTTCGTATAAATATGTTTCAGCATGATTATAACTCAGCAGCTCCCGCTCTAAAACAATCACTGAATGACACAGGCAATGAGGAGATATCTTTTTTACATTCATCAGCCGGTTTAAAAACAATCATCAAAGTAAGTGATGACGAAAAACTTGCGTCACTTGCTGGCAAAGGCATAAATCGTGCACAGCTACAAATTGCAATACATCCCGATTTTCAAAACACCTATGGGGTGCCGGAACAATTAACCATTATTTATGAAAAAGAAGATGGCGATTATGACTACGTTTCGGATTATAAAATAAACGCCCAGCATTTTGGAGGTAGTGTATCGGAAGATAACGCTGAATACATTTTCAATATCCCGTTGCATATTCAGGAACTTGTGAAAAATAATGGCACCATTGAAGTGGACAATTACCTGCATTTGTTTCCTCTGAAAAACAGGACATCAGCAGGTCATTGTGCCATTTATGGTGGCAAACACCCTGAATATCCATTGCAAATTAAAATTATAACATCAGATTACTAAACATCATAACCTAAATAATTTATGTGTGGAATAGTAGGTTACATTGGAAACAAACAAGCATATAACATTTTGATTAACGGGCTTCAGCGATTGGAATACCGTGGATATGATTCAGCTGGCGTTGCCATAATTAATCAGGGGGCTAAAATTTACAAAAAAAAGGGCAAGGTCTCA
This sequence comes from uncultured Bacteroidales bacterium, assembly GCA_964527535.1. Classification (GTDB taxonomy): domain Bacteria; phylum Bacteroidota; class Bacteroidia; order Bacteroidales; family ML635J-15; genus JAQIBY01. Next base: position 6,286 of record CAZGPW010000230.1, on the reverse strand, counting down.
GACCTCCATTCCCTTATTAGCAGCAAAAACATACATGGTACCATAGGGCTTGGTCACACCAGGTGGGCAACACATGGCGAGCCTAATGATATTAACGCTCATCCGCACGAGAGCATGCATAAAAAATTCATCATCATTCACAATGGCATCATTGAAAATTACGCCCGCCTGAAAAAACGTTTAGAAGACAGGGGCTACGAATTCAAAAGTGATACCGATACCGAAGTACTGGCAAACCTTATTGAATACATTTATATTAAAGGCAAACTGGATGCCGAAACGGCTGTTCGTTTGGCACTGGGTAAAGTAATTGGAGCCTATGGCCTTGTTATCGCCTGCACAGACGAAAAAGATAAATTGATTGCTGCCAGAAAAGGCTCGCCCCTCGTCATTGGAGTGGGCGAACAGGAATATTTCCTGGCCAGCGATGCCACACCTATTGTTGAACACACCAAATCGGTTATCTATCTGCATGACGATGATATGGCTGTCATTGGCAGAAACGGCATGAGCCTCCGTAACCTGAAAAACACTAAAATTCAAAAAAAACCCATCATCGAAAAGCTCGAACTTGATGTGGATAAAATTGAAAAAAACGGCTTTGAGCATTACATGCTGAAAGAGATCCATGAACAACCACGTTCCATCAAGGACACATTCAGAGGACGCCTGAGGCCCAGTAACAACACACTAAAACTGGGGGGCTTGCATTATGTTATGAAAGACATCATAAACGCCAGGCGCATCATAATTATCGCATGTGGTACTAGTTATCATGCCGGCCTTGTTGGTGAATTTTTGATTGAAGAATTTGGCCGTATCCCCACTGAAGTGGAATACGCCTCAGAATTCCGGTACAGAGACCCCATCATTTATGAAAGTGACATTGTCATTGCCATCAGCCAAAGCGGGGAAACTGCCGATACGCTTGCCGCCATTGAACTGGCTAAATCAAAAGGAGCTACCGTTCTGGGGATATGCAATGTTGTGGGCTCAAGCATACCCAGGGCTACAATGGGAGGTGTTTATACACATGCAGGGCCGGAAATTGGAGTGGCTTCGACCAAAGCTTTTACGACCCAGGTAACCGTGCTTATTATGATGGCAATGGAGATTGGATATAAAAATGGTGCCATCAAACATGAACAATACAATAAACTCATAAAAGAACTAAACCTGATACCCGACAAAATTGGCATAATTCTGAAACAAGCTGATTACATCAAGGGTATCAGTAAAATTTATAAAAATGCAACAAATGCGCTATACCTGGGCAGAGGCTATTTGTATCCGGTAGCCATGGAAGGAGCGTTAAAACTAAAAGAAATATCATACATTCATGCCGAAGGGTACCCCGCTGCAGAAATGAAGCACGGCCCTATTGCCCTGATTGATGAAAACATGCCTGTGATTATCATTGCCACAAAAGACAAATCTTACGAGAAAATTGTGAGCAACATTCAAGAGGTAAAAGCCCGTAAAGGCGTCGTTATTGCCATTGTTACAGAAGGCGATACCACCATTAGCAGCATGGCTGATCATGTGGTAGAAGTCCCCGATACAGAATTTGCCCTGGCACCCCTGCTTACAGTCATTCCACTGCAACTTTTTTCATATTATATCGCTGTTATGCGTGGTTGTAATGTAGATCAACCCAGAAACCTTGCCAAATCCGTAACCGTTGAATGATAATATTTTTAACGTTTTTTAGTTTAATTAATAAACTGTGTCAACTTGAAAGTCATTTTTAAACATAAAAAACTATATTCGTTATTAGTGATGCTGATGATCCTGTCGTGTTCCACTGAAAAAAACACATGGCTCAACAGAACATATCATAACATCACAGCCCATTATAACGTATATTTCAATGGCAGGGAAGCCTATAGAAAAGGTATTCAACGCATCGAAGATCAAATGGAATTTGACTTTACACGCCGCCTGCCTATATACATACTTGGAAATGAAGAAACTGCCCAGGCAGCCATTTCTGAAATGGACAAAGCCATCAAAAAAGCATCGAAAACAATCAAAAAACACTCCATAAAAGCCAAGCCAAAACGTAAAGAAGGAAAACTCTCCGAAGAAGAACAGGAGTTTATGGAGAAAAATGAATACAATAAATGGGTGGATGATTCATACCTCCTTATGGGTAAAGCTTATTATGTAAAAAACGAATTTCTTCCGGCAAGGCAAAATTTTGAATATATTTTACGGGAATTTCCCAATGAGCCAATACGCTATAAGGCAATGATCTGGTTGGGACGTACAGCCCTGGCAACAAACAACCTTCAGGCAACCAAAAAATGGATTGACCAGATAGATGCCGAAGAAGATTTTCCCGATGACCTTAACACCGAATATGAAATACTTAATGCGGCTTATTACTTGGCTTTAAACAATGAAGACAGGGCCATTCCTCACCTGAAAAAAGCCATAGAAGAAAACAAAGATAAAAAACAACGCACACGCCATCAGTATATCCTTGCTCAGATTTATAAAGACCAGGGTAATTACCACCAAGCCGCAGAAAATTTTGAAGTCGTTACTACGAAAAGCGGCGACTACAAACTGGAATTTAATGCTAAAATAAACATGGCTGAGTGTTACGGTAAAATGGGTGGCTCTTACAAAGAAATGCACAAGCTTCTTTCCAAAATGCTCAAAGACGATAAAAACATTGAATACCTGGACCAGATATATTATGCCCTGGCCGAGGTGGAATTTAAAAACGAGCAAACAGAAAAGGCCATTGAGCATTATAAATTGTCTAGCGAACACGCTGTAACCAACACAAGTCAAAAGGCTCAGTCTTGCCTGCGGCTGGGAGATATTTATTACGAAAAACCCAATTACCGCCTGTCTCAGGCATACTATGATACCTGTATCATGAATCTCTCCAGGGAGCATCCCCGGTATGAGGAAATCAAAAGCCTCAGCCGGAACCTCAATAAGCTTGTGGATAATTTGGATGTTGTACAAACACAAGACAGCCTGCAACGTATTGCGGGATTAAGCGAAAAGGAACGCAATCAGATGATTGACAGCATCATCCAGGAGGTCAGAGAAGAAGAACAACGGGAAAAAGAATTGCAACAACAGCAACAACAAAATTCCCAGCTATTTGATCAGCGCAGGGGATCCAGCCAGGTTAATGCCCCCAGTGGCGGTAAATGGTATTTTTATAACCCGGCTACACTGAGCTTTGGAGTAAACGAATTTCAGAAGAAATGGGGAAAACGCAAACTCGAAGACCACTGGAGACGCAGCAATAAATCCGTAATTGCTGACAATGCTATGGGCGAAGACAGCACCGCAAGCGATAGCGCTTCTGAAACAGACAGGGTAACCGACAACAAATCCAGGGAATACTACCTGCAAGACCTCCCCCTCAACGATTCTCTCATGGCCGTTTCTAATGAACAAATCAAAGAAGCCCTCTTTAACCTTGGTGATATTTACTACGAGGATTTTAACGATTACGATAAATCAATACAGGCTTTTGAACAGTTAAACTCCCGTTTTGCGGACCACGATTACAAGTTGCTTAGTTATTACAACCTCTATGAACTGTATGAAGAGAAAAGCAAGCCTGCCAAAAAACAAACATATAAAGAGAAAATTCTGAATCAGTTCCCCGACAGCAGATACGCCAAAATGCTTAAAAATCCGAATTATGTAAAAGACCTCATTGCCAAACAAAAAGAAGCAACGGATACCTATGAAAGCATTTACAAAAACTACAACCAGGGAAAACTGACAACGGTTAAACAACAATGTCAGGAATTTTATGAAAAATACCCCGATTCTGAATTTATTGATAAAGTACAATTTCTTGATGTAATGGCCGGAGCGCTTAACGTAGAACATATTGAACTAAAAAGACAACTGGCTTCGTTTATTCAGGACTATCCGGATTCAAAATTGGTAACCAGGGCCACCTCCATTTTGTCTTACCTGGGTGAAAGCGATATTGACGCCTTATTGGCAGACCTTGAAAGCAGACCAGAGGGAACCAAAGAACAGCCATCCGACACAACTGAAAAAGAGTCGCCTCTGGAAGAGGTCGCTGCCGAAGTGTATGATTACAACCCCGATGAAACGCATTATTACATGATCAGCGCCAATACCGATGAAATCAACACCAAGCAACTCCGGTTTGAAATCTCTAATTTCAACATATTTACCTTTAGCCGTACCACATTCAGGGTACTTTACTACTTGATTGATGAAAATACCGAACTGGTATTTGTCAAACCCTTTAAAGGCAAAAAACAATCAATGAATTACATGAAACTCATTGAAAATAACGATAACGTGTTTGGTGAACTCAATCCGGAACATTATACTCAATTTGTGATTTCCGAAAGCAATTATGAAAAATTGAAGAAAGACAAAGACCTCGAAAAATACCTGGCTTTCTACCGGATAAATTACCAATAGCGTTGATATGAATGGTTTTTGTAACATAACCTAAGCCCCTGTCGGTCTGGCCATTATATACAACCCGTTTCTGTAAGTTTTAATAATGGAAGGCCTGACAGGTGGTTGCCTTAAATTATAAATTATGAATGATATAAAAATCTTGTGGACAGACGATGAAATTGATCTGCTGAAACCACACATCATATTCCTGGAGCATAAAGGTTACACTATTGATACTGCAACCAATGGCAAAGACGCCATCGAAATGGTTCAGAAAACAAATTACAACCTCATTTTTCTCGACGAAAACATGCCCGGTCTTAGCGGACTCGATACCCTTGAGCAAATCAAATCCATTGCGCCGGATGTCCCCGTGGTGATGATTACAAAAAGTGAAGAAGAAGACATCATGGACCAGGCCATCGGTGCCCGCATCAACGATTACCTGATAAAACCCGTTCATCCCAACCAAATCCTGCTTAGCATCAAAAAAAACATTGACCACGAACGCCTGTTTTCGGAAAAAACCAGCATGGATTATCAGTCCGAATTCCGTAAACTTGGCATGAAAATCAATGAATCTCCCTCTTATGCCGAATGGAAAGATATTTATAAACAACTGGTAAGCTGGGAACTGAAAATCGAAGCATCCAACGACAACACCTTAAGCGATGTCCTGAAAATGCAAAAAGATGAAGCCAACCTCAGCTTTGTCAAATTTATCAGCCGGCATTATACAAACTGGCTTTCATCGGACAATGATGACAAGCCAGTGATGTCACATCAGTTGATTAAAAATTGTGTATTTCCCCTCCTCAAGGAAAACAAAAAAGTGGTTTTACTTGTGATTGACAACCTGAGATACGACCACTGGAAAGCCATTCAGCCAACCATTTCCCGTTATTATCACGTCAAATCTGATGATGTATATTACAGTATCCTTCCCACTGCAACTCAATACGCCAGGAATGCCATGTTCAGCGGACTAATGCCTTCCGAAATACATAAAATGTACCCCGGCCTCTGGAAAAATGACCACGAAGAAGGTGGTAAAAACCTGTATGAAGAAGAAATGCTCCGGAATATGATTAAGCGTTTTTTCGGAAAAGACAAAACCGTGCATTATGAAAAAGCCATCGACATAAATTATTGCAGTAAAATACAAAACAGGCTCAACGATCTTTTACATCATGACCTGAACGCCATCGTGGTGAATTTTGTGGATATGATTTCTCACGCACGTACGGATATGAAAATGATCAAAGACCTGGCCTCACACGAGCCGGCATACAGGTCGCTGACAAAATCATGGTTTACCCATTCACCATTAAATGACCTTATGCAGGCACTGGCAGAACACGATATTGAACTCATCCTTACCACCGATCACGGAAGCGTCATGGTTCAACACCCCGTAAAAGTCATTGGCGATCGAAAAACCACCACCAACCTGCGCTATAAACAAGGCAAAAACCTGAATTACAACCCAAAAGAAGTGTTTGAAGTCACTGACCCACAGGAAGCGTTCCTGCCAAAATCAAACATCAGCTCAACCTACATTTTTGCCACGGGGAACGACTATTTTGTGTATCCCAACAATTACCAGCATTACATGAAAATGTACAAAAACACATTTCAGCATGGTGGTATTTCGCTTGAAGAAATGCTCGTTCCGGTTGTACACCTCAGACCAAAATCATCATGATGAAATCGTACCGCATTCCATCCGTTAACGACATACATCAGACCGCCGCACAATTTATTCACGATTTTGGCCAGTACCGTGTCTTTGCGTTTTACGGAGAAATGGGTGCGGGCAAAACTACCTTTATCAAAGCATTATGCAAAGCACTGAACGTAG
>CAZGPW010000229.1:0-9102 GCA_964527535.1 uncultured Bacteroidales bacterium | reverse complement strand
CTTAATTGTTGATAAAAATTATGGATTAGTTGCTACATTTGTTAAAAAATATGAAGCTTATGGTTGATAGCCAGGAGGTTGTGTAAGTAAAATCCGTTTGAACAATGTTGGTAGTTGGCAATGGGAAGTTGGTAACGTATTTTTCTTTTGGCCTTGGAAGGGCTAACCGATCTGCAAATATGTATCGGCGGCATTTCTCTTGTGCGTCTTGCTCACAGCTGATATATATTTGCTGTTGTCCACCGTGGTTATTCTCTTAATTTTTTGCGTTCTAATCGTTGCCGTGATTCAATCAAAGCTTCATGTAATTTTGCTTCTAAAATTTCTTTTGGTGGTAAATCTGTCCAATATTCGGCAACCATAATACCATCTTTTTGAATTTCAAGCAATTCAATTTGTTCTCTACTGGTTTCTGCACACAATATTAATCCAATTGGAGTTTGCTCTCCTTCCTGTTTCTCGTATTTATCTAACCATTTCAAGTACAGCTCCATTTGACCTTTATGTTTTGCTCTGAATTTATCAATCTTCAGTTCAATAGCAACAAGCCTTTTTAGTTTACGGTGATAAAAAAGCAAGTCTAAATTGTAATCATCATCGTCTATAATCATCCGTTTTTGTCTTTCAACGAAAGTAAATCCGTTTCCAAGTTCAAGGATAAACAATTCAAGTTCCTTCAGAATTGCAGATTCTAAATCATTTTCCATATATCCGTCTTTCAAATCTAAAAAATCAAGCAAATATGGATCTTTAAACACGCCCCTATTAATAAAATCACTATCATAAAGGTCAATGTCAGCTTTTTCTGTTCTTTCATAAACCTTTTTTTCTATTTGCTTTCGAAGTCCTCTAACACTAAAACGATTTTCATAAGCCAAATTCCCATAAAAAATTCTTTCAGATTTTTCTTTAAGCGGGATAAGTGTCAAAAAGTGCGACCACGATAAACGTCGTGACAGTGTAACGACATTTTCTATATCAGGAAATTGCTTTGTAAATTGAATCATTCTTCTCAAATTTTTTTCCTCATAGTTTTTCCCAAAGCGTTTTACCAATTCTTGTGACAGTGTAACGACAATCTGCTTTCCATATTCCGCTCTTTCATTTTGTAAATCTACTGTTAATATTCGCTTACCAATGTGCCAAAACAAAATGGTCAGAGAACTATTAGCTTGAGAAACAACCTGAACTTTAGTCTTTTCGATCAAGTCGATTATCTCTGTTAGTAATTCTGTCTGTTCAGATTCTTTTAAAGTCATTTTTAATCATTTATTAGATTACGAATATAGGAATTTTTAATTATTCCTTAAATCCGCAAGCCGATGTATTTAAAACACAAACGAAGTGAACTTGTCGAAATGCAATGGCTTTAGTCAGAATTCCGTGTCATTTTGAACAATGTTGGCAGGTTGGCAGTAGGAAGTTGTCAGTGGAACCAAAATAGCGGTGTGTAGAAAAATGTAAAAACCCGGGATAAAAACTCCCCTCTCCAGCTTAACATGTAATACTAAGTTGCGTTCAACCCTGCCTGCCGCAGACAGGTGTGTAATATTTAATATACTTATTGATGATCATTGACAATTACAATAAATTGATTATCTGTATTATACCGATGATGTTCAATGTAATTTTAGGAGCGGTAGCGTACTAAAATTACACAATTGAACACATATCGGTATAATATTGTAAACTTACCTGGCCTGCTTGCTCTGCCTTATTACATTAAATAATAAGCCGGAAAATTTTTATTGCTAACCATATGTGAATTCCTCGGATATGTCTATCGTGGTTCAATCTGAGATTCTCCCGGATTTTTTAAACCACTTATTAAACCACAATAGCTCACAGTAGATTTACATAAATAAAAAAAAATCAATCAATACTTTAAAATATTGCTATGGTTTTATCATATGTAAAACATAAAAAATCAGGTAAACAGCCGGCTAATCACAACCCATTAAAATTGAATAATTTTGGCTGCATTTCGACAGGCTCAATACATCGCTCTCGGCATAGCTCAAGCAACCCTTCGACTTCGCTCAGGACATCGGCTTGGCTCTGCCCTTGGTTGCACAAAATTTGCAGTAGAACCTCGTAAAGAAAACCGCCAGGTACGACAATCGGCGTCCACCCCGGGTTACTTTTTCAGATAAATCTCTTTTATCATAAATATGGTATTAGCTATAGAAATTGGCAGTGGCTATAAATAAAATATACCGGTGAAATTTTACATAAAATTTTTAATTTTTCTTTTCAAAATACGATGTTATCAGCAACTAATGATTTAGAAAAAAAAGGGTTTATTATTTATTAAATTAAAAACAGATGCTTATGAAAACACAAATGAAGTTTTTTCTGTTCCCATTGCTTTTAATGGGAGCGATTTTATTTTTCACAACAGGTTGTGAAAAGGATGAAGCCGGGCTTCCAAACATATCAGGGGTAACGGTGAGTGAGTCGGAAAGTGATAATTTACTTGTTTCCTGGGACGCAATGGAAGATGCCGAATCTTATAGTGTGTATGTTGCAGAATCAGAAAGCGGCCCCTTTGAACTGGAGACATCCATAGGAGAATATGGCCTCTATACCTACCACGAATACACTGACGGCACTCCCGGTGAAACCTATTATTTCAGGGTACTTTGGTACGACGGCGATCAGAAATCTTTGGAGGAAGACGCTGACATAGTAAGCGGGGTTTTTCCTGTTTCTCTGTTATCGGATATATCACTTGAGACAACGACAGATTTGCCCGAAGATAATTTATTCACTGATAACAGCCTGGAGTGGAATGTTAACCCGGATGATGATGACTATGACGCAATTGACGGATTCAAAATTGGTTTCAAACGTGAAGGCAGGGCTGATTTCTCCGGAGCAGGTATTTCTATTGGTAGTGACGGTGAAAGTTGGGAAGTTTTTACAGAGGATGATGATGATTTGAGCCGCAGTGGTGATACATATACATTCAATGTGAACCTGGCAGTTACCTACGATGACGATGATGGCCAATACTGGCAGTCTGACGACAGAACCATTACCTACAAGGTTATTGCGGTAGATGAAAACGGAGATGAAATCAAAACTATCAGTGGCTACAAGGATCTCGAGCTTTTTCATAATACCCAAAAGGTAGAAGCAGAGAGAGATGGTGATGATGTTATTGTAAAATTTACCGGTTCAACCCTGGCAACTCATTTTGAACTGGAAGTTGATATGCACGAGGGTAGCTGGGAATTCTATGATACAGGAACCAACAAAACAGTGCTGTCAACATCCGATGTTGATAAAATTGATGATTGGGGGATTAACGAACCTGCGAAAACACCTTATATGTATCAAATAAGATTGAATGATGTTCCATCTCAAGGGGGGTTATATGACAGGCATACATTTACAGTTACTCCCGGAAAGTCTTCCAGTGATTCATTCAATGGAGGATCGAATTCTGATGATTGCAATTAAAGTATTTTTAAATGCAAACCGGCTCGCAAGAGCCGGTTTTTTTTTTGCCTGTAGGGCGCAGGCAAAACCAGATAGTTATAAGAAATGGTTCTACTGCCAATTTAACCGGATGTTATGGGAATCGAAGTATATCCCGGTGGGTTAATTACTTCGTGGAAATCTGCTTTTTGCATTACCCCCCCTTTATTTTGCATAACGAATAAATTATACTACTTTAGTACGCATTATGAACCAAAACCTTAAAGAATCATGAAAAATTTGCTTAGTGTATTTATTTTTAGTTTAGCTACCATTATGCTGATCACATCTTGCAGTCAGCAACCTGAACACATCAACACCATTCCTGATGATGCATTTACCGTCATGCATTTCAATCCTGAACCCGGCAACCGGGACGATATGGTGAAACAGCTTGAGGAAAACGAAGACTATCAGGACATGATGAAAGAACTCAGGAAAGAAAGCGAAACCATGGCCAATATCCTTGAAGATTTCATCAAAAACCCTTCTTCCATCGGTGTTGATATGGAATCCGAGATGTTTGGATTCGCTGCTCCGCTCGAAGATAACGATAAATATTACTTCGGCGTGAGCATGCTGATGAAAAAGCCGGACAAATTTGAAGAAGTATTGAAAAAACTGGCTGCAGAAATGGAAGCCAACATCAGCATTGAAAGTGAAGATGATTTCAAAAAAGTAGCACTTCCCGGTGGCATCGTTATCTGGAACAAAAAACAACTGCTTATGCTCGGGTCAAATGGGGAATTTGATGCGCTTACCAAAGGCAAATACCTGATGACCCAGGAAGCCAAACATTCCATCACTGCCAACAAAGATTTTATGTTGTTTTATGAAAATTGCCTTGATGCCAATATTTGGGTTACCAGCAACATTGAAAACCTGAGTACTGAAATGTCCATGATGGGCAAAATGGCAGGGGTGAAACTGACAGATAATTACGCTCACATGCATTTCGACTGGGATAAAAAAGAAGGCCAGTTTATGATGATTGCCAAACTGCGCGTTAACGATGAAATCAAAAACATGGATTACGAAGACATTCAAAGAATTGTCGAACAAACAGATGCCATGGATAATATACCTGCATTGTTTGGAAAACAACCTTACGGATATGATTATGAATGGGATAATGAAGAAATTGATGATGAAACATACGAAAAAGCCCTGAAAGAACTTGATAACGTATCCGAAGAAGAAGTTGATTCCATGCTGAAGGAGTTGGAAAAAGAACTTGACAAAGAACTGAGTGCTGAATAATTAGAGTCCGACTATAAAGTAAAGTCCGTTGGGAATGCCATTAATCCCCCCACCAGGTTTATTTTTATTGATAGGCTCTATAAAGACAAGCACCAATTACAATGAATATACAATTACACAAAATTATCCCTTCTCCACTCACTGAACTTCCCCTGGAGGATTCACACATATGGAGAAGGGATATTTCTTTTCAAAGCAACACAAGTTATCTGGTATATGCCCCGTCAGGAAAAGGAAAAACCAGTTTGTTGCATATTATGTACGGGCTCAGGGATGATTACGAAGGGCAATGTACAATTGATGAAAAAAATGCTGCCGATTTCGATCACAAAACCTGGGTAAAAATCCGCAGGCACAAGATCAGCCATGTCCCACAAGGATTATGGTTGTTTGATAACCTCAGCGGGATTGAAAACATCCGCGTTAAAAACCGGCTGACAAACCATCTGTCAGAAACTGAAATACAGGGATACCTGAATCTTTGCGGCATGACTGAGCATCAGCACAAACCGGCAAACATACTGTCATTCGGGCAAAAACAGCGAATCGCCATCGTGCGTGCCTTATGCCAGCCATTTGAATTTATATTTCTGGATGAAGCCTTTTCCCATCTTGACAAAAACAACACCGATATCATTTTTGATCTCATAAAAAGCCGCGCTGACAAACAAAACGCCGGCATTATTTTAACCAGCCTCTCTCCCGCATCCGATGGCTTCGATAAAACCCTCAGATTATGATCCGGAACATTCTGAAACAGGAATTCAAAATTCATCAGATCATCATCATTGGCCTGGTGATGTTTGCCGGATTCAGTATTATTATCCTGGCAGCCAGGTTTTATGCCGACATCCGTCCTGTGTTTACAAGCCATGACCTGTGGCAAACCGAACATTTGGTTATCAGCAAAGAAGTGGCTGCTTTGTCCACAACAGGTCAATTGTTCAGTGATAAAGAAAAACCCGCTTTTTCTGAACGGGAAATTGAAGAATTGAGTCAACAGCCATTCATCAGCGATTTGGCAGCTTTCACGCCAAGCAGTTTTGAAGCCAGGGTATATACCGCCAGTGAAAAGCTGAAAGGATTTTATTCCGATTTGTTTTTTGAATCGGTGCCATCCCGGTATATTGACCTGGAAGACCAGGAATGGCAATGGTCTCCGTCAGCTAAATACATCCCCGTGATTTTGCCAAAAACCTATTTGAATTTGTACAATTTTGGGTTTGCAACCGCCCAAAACCTGCCACAGATTTCAGAAGAAGCGGCAGGCTTGATTCCTTTCCGCGTGGTGGTGAAAGGCAATGGGAAACAAGGGGAATTCCTGGCCAGGATCGTGGGTTTTTCCGATCGCCTCAACACCATTCTGGTACCACAGGAATTTTTGTCGTATGCCAATGCAAAATACGGGGAAACAAATCCGCCGGTTTCGCGTCTGATTTTGCTCACCCCTGACCCCTCGGATAGAGAACTGCTCGAATTCATCAAAACCAAAGGCTACGACTACAACCGTGAACAGCTAAAAAGCGGGAAAGCACGGTTGTTGCTGAACACAGCTACCCTGATTGTGATTGTCACAGGGCTATTGATCAGCTTGCTGGCGTTGTGGATGTTTGTGATCAGCTCACAATTGCTGATGCATAAAAACAAAACCAACATACATCATCTGATTGCACTGGGATACAGCTACCGGCAAATCGTCAGTCCCTTTTTGCAACTTAATGTTGTAACAAGCGTGATCGTATTTGTACTGAGCCTGATTCCTTACTACCTTGTCACGCATGCATACCGGGATACACTCAAATCAATTTTAGGAGAAACCACAGTATCCAATGTTTATATTCTTTGTGGTGGTTTAATATTGCTTGCTGTTTTTACAACCATCAACATCATAAACACGTACAAAGGAGTGAAACGCCTGTAGGGAACATCAGGAACAAAGCCCTGACAATAGGTTTGCAACCCCCTGTTCTGCATGGTGTCCGATACAGTTGAATTCGTTTTTCAGGTCATCAGGGGCATTGCCCACTACATAAGACCTGCCGCCGTACCGAAGCATGTCCAGGTCGTTATAATCATTCCCCACGCATAGTATATCCTTCTGTGCAATCTTCATTCTGCCGGCGAGAAACATCAACCCTGATGCTTTGGAAACATCACGGGGAAAAATTTCTATCCACATGCTTTTTTGATCCAGTGGTGAAGTAGTACGTACAATGTTCACATCCGGAAATGTTTCCCGGAGCGTTTTTAGCCAAAATTCACCGTCATTTTCCACGACGACAAGAAGCTGGGAAATGCCTTCAAACTTTTTGCATTTTTCCAGTGGCCGGGCGAATTTTTTATACCTGTCAATCCGGCGGTAGAAATCCGGATTTCCACGACTGCCTTCGTAATAATAAAAATGATGATTGTCGGGTGCCGGATGATGAATCATAAAATCATGATGATGATTTTTCAACCATTCCGATATTTTTATGGAAATATCAACATCAAGGCTATTGCGTACTAAAATATCCCGTTTCGGCCAATCCATCACACCGACACCGGATGAAAACACCAGGTAGTCTATTGGCAAGTCCTTTGGCATCACCGTATCAGCAGAGAACAAGGATCTTCCTGTGGCAATCACACGCACCACACCCAGTTTCCCCAATGCCTGTAAAGCATTAAGTTCAGGGGGAGCAACCAGGCCATTGCTTTGGGCCAGGGTACCATCGTAATCAAGTGCAATTATGCCGGGGAGTTTGCGTTTCATAAGATCAATCCAGCAATTGGTAAGAACTTGTTTGCACCGGCGCATTCAGGGTGTTTAATACCCGTTCAAGCATAATGCCTTCTTTGGTGTCATAATCATGTCCAAAGGTGGCACGCACCCCGATGTTGATAAAATTCACCGCCCGGTCCAAGGCAATGGGCAAACTGTCACCTTTCAGCAAGGCTGCTGTGACCACAGATGTAAAGGTATCGCCGGTACCAGGATATGAGGCCGGCAGGTATTCAATGGACACTTTCCAGAAACGTTGCGTTAATTTGTGATAGGCAATGGCAGCCGTTTTGTGTTCATTATCTTCAGATACCGAAGTGATAATGACAATATCAGGGCCATATTCTGACAGTTGGATCGCCCAATCTCTCACTTCGTTAAACTCAATGTTTTTATGATAGGATTTATCAAGCAAAAAAGCAGCTTCAGTTAAATTAGGCGTAATCATGTTTGCCTTTTTTATGAGCCGCCGCATTTCACGAACGAGATCATCGGTAAAGGTGGCATACAAATTTCCGTTGTCCCCCATCACCGGATCAACAACCACCAGTTGATGATCGTTTCTGAAGTCATCAATAAATCCCCTGACAATATCAATTTGGCCAGCATTGCCCAGGTACCCACTGTAAATGGCATCAAAATCCATGTTGAGTTCTTTCCAGTGTTCGATAAAGCCTCTCATCTGGTCATCCAGGCTTATATGCCTGACGCCCGGATATTGGGTATGGGATGATAACACGGCTGTTGGTAAAGCGCAAACTTCAATGCCCATGGTAGAAAAAATGGGCATAATTGCCGACAACGATACCCTGCCAACACCAGAGAGGTCGTGGATGGCTGCTATTTTTTGTACGGGTTTTTGCATGATACTAAGATAAAATATGTGTTTTAAAAATAGTCCTTATAAACAAAGTAAACAAACAAAGATGACATTTTATTACAGGGGATCTATTTAAGTTTTTCTATAAAAAAATATCGGGAATTTTGCAGGCACAGAATCCCCGATACGGATGGCTTTCATGCCAGGGGTTACCCCCCTTTTATCTACCATCATTAAAAATGTCTCAGATTGATTTATTCAATCTCTGGTTGTAAGTATTTCCATAATTAATAACATTTTGATTTTACAATTTTTAAATCCTCCACGGTATTCCCATCTGACAATGTCAGATAATATGCCCCACGATCCAGGTGCGATAAATTCAATGTGTGATTATCATTCTCACAAGCTTGAAAATCATCTGAGAAAACCAATTTTCCATCCGGGGCATAAATTTTTATTGTGACATTACCAGTAGATGTTCCAGGTTGTATAAATAAATCAGAGACAAAGGGATTTGGGAAACATTTGATTTTCTCCGGAATCTTATCAATTGCATAAGTTACCTGAACAGTACTTAACTTTGCCTTTGTCCCATCAAAATCCACCTGTGTAAGCCGGTAATAATTAATCCCATGCATAGGGGATTTGTCCACCAGGGAATACTCCTCACCGGTACTACTGTTACCAGAACCATCAACGATGGCAATTTCAGAAAACACCTTCAGATCGGTTGATCTTTCAATGATGAAATAATCGTTGTTGGTTTCGGAGG
>CAZGPW010000228.1:0-2490 GCA_964527535.1 uncultured Bacteroidales bacterium | reverse complement strand
CGTTTCCCATTGTGCGTGCACATGATCAACCGATATGAGGAATAGAAATGCCATAAGCAAAAGGCTTACACGCCGGTGTTTACTGTGTGTGTGTGTGTGTGTGTGGCAGCGGGTGTTGGCTGTCTGTTGTCGTTTGGTTTTGTTTGAAGTATTTCCATTGTGCTGTATTTTTGATGTTCCCTTTATGCAAATATAACGTAATATATTTTGAAAACAATAGTGTCCTAAACGTTTTATAACGCTAATAATCAGTATTGATTTACAGCAAATTAAGCATTAAATTCATGAATAATCAAACATAATCCTCATTTGCTTTTCTTTAGGTGGATCCATATCATTTTCAAATGGTTTATCCAGCCATTTTTGTAAATCAATTTTGACAAACATATTAAGCCTGATAAAAGCAATCAGATTTGATAGATGCCAATTGAATTTAGCCATTGCTTGAAGGGCTTTGAGTATCATTATTGTGATTAGAGCCGTCCAGATTTGTATCATCACAGCATTTGCAGATGTACCAATGAATGATTTAATGTGTAGTGATTGTTTTATGTCTCTGAAAAATATCTCAATATCCCAGCGTGCTTTGTAAAGCTTAGAAATGGTATTGCATGACCATGTCATCTGATTGGTGATTAATTCAATTTTATTTTTATTTTTTTCGTCCCAGACAACGACTCTGCGAAGTTTCTTAGGGAATTTTTCTTTTGTTTTTTCATTTTTCAGGATAATAATCTCCTCAGCCAATATGTTTTTGTGTCTTGTAGGGGATAAAAAACACCTTTTTACAATATCATATTGCAGGTTTTCTTTATGTCTGATGACAAAAAATACCTGGTTGCTGTCCCAAATATTAAGCAGTTTAAAATCATTGTAATAACGGTCAGCAACGATAACACTTTGAGGGATAATCGGAATATCATAAGCTGCTATATTGTCTGCAGTTTTACCATCTGTTATGTTTACATAATGTGGTAAGTTCCCTTCATAATCAAGCAATGTATGCATTTTAACTGCACCTTTTTTAGTCTTATATTTTGCCCAATCAAATAAACTTAAGCATAAACTGATTGTGGTTGAGTCCAGCAACATTATTCGTGACTTAATTCTAAATTTTGTCCCTTTAAACTTAGCCTGCTGTCCTAAATGATGATACAAATGAAAGTAGTAGTCTCTAAACAGCTCCCATGAGCGATGTTTGTTTTGATAGCTTATGCTGGACTTTGATGGTGCTTTCTGGATGCCCAAGTGATTGAGATTTCCTGTAGCCGAGCGTAAACCATTGCTTATATCGCGTACACTCTGGCTCTTTGCAAACTGACAAAACAGCATTGAAACTAAGTGTGTCCAACTGTTATATCCTTTGGCATGTTTGTCTGTTTGATGTTTCTCTATAAGTTTTGAAAAACTTTTACGGCTTAATTTTGAAATGATTTGCGAAAACAATGTTATATTTGTTCTATCCATAAAGAGAAGGTTTTTGTTTTTTTCCAACTCAAAGATAATTACTTTGATAATTTAAAGCCTTCTCTTTTTTAATTGTTTAGGACGCTATTGTTTTGAAAAGTTCTATAAAAGGTGGTTTATTTTTGTTGAGGGTTGAAAAGCGGTCTGTCAGGTTTTGAGCTTTTTCTTTTTGGCAGCGGAAAGTTAGTTTTCAGATGAGCCTGAAGGAGTAAAATAGTAGGTGAGGCCTATGCCAATGACATAAGCATAGGGGATACTAATGTAAGGGATATCATATTTATGTTGGTAAAAAAAATAAGTCAGAAACATGCTGCCGGATATTGCAAAATTTTCATTGATGTTTCTACATGCCTCAATGCCAAGGGTAAAGTTAACATTTATCTGGTCATAATTGGCATTTTCATCTTTTACCCAATCGTAAATCACTGTCACATCATCGGGGTTGCCTGGAGGATATTTTTCAATATATTTTTTTGAAGAAACTATTTTTTGCATGCCCGGCTTAAATTTCAGCGAAAGGTTAAAACGCTTTCTGTCCATTATTATTCTTGACACAAACGGGGCTAAACCAATAAGATGTCCTGAATATTTTACTTTCCAGACAAAAATTTTTATTTCTCCAGATTCAGGGTTTAATAACCTTTGCTCATATTCTCCTCTTATTCTGGCGTTCATATAATATGCATTCATTCCTAATGTCCACTTATTCAATTGATAAACATACCCGGCGTTGTAGCGTTGAAATAAGCCTGGCTTCTCAACGTCAATGATTTTACCATTACTGATCATACATTTATCGTATAATCCGATATTTGAATGTATCGAAACACCATGTTGTTGCGTAAAGGCAAAAGCAGGGATGAGAAAAACGAAAAGCACAATACAAATATGTTTTTTTGTTGTCATTGTTTTACGATTTTAAAGGATTTGGTTTTAGCGCTGCCTGTCAGTTTTATTATGTACATACCAGGATTCATAGAGGCTGTATTTATGGTTTCTGAGCATTGAGAAAACCGGCAATTG
>CAZGPW010000227.1:0-3389 GCA_964527535.1 uncultured Bacteroidales bacterium | reverse complement strand
CAATTATGCATTTGAGGCGGATAATGTGCCTGAAAAAATGACATTGCATGACTCCAATGGAAAAATCATTAAAAGGATACCTGTGAATGGCAATGATGGTGTCATACATTACAAAAACAACCTTACTCCGGGCGTGTATATTCTTAAAGCCGGAGATCTGCACTCACAGAAAATAGTCATTCTCTGACGAACATTATGCGTTTTTGAAATCAAAACCATTACCTTCGCTCAAAACTATACGTTATGCATGTAGCAATTGTCTATAACGGGGAAATTCCGGTAAAAACCTACGGGGGAACAGCGCGGGATATCTGGTACCTTGGAAAAGAGCTTTACAAACGGGGACATCAGGTCACCTATGTGGTTCCTTCCGGTTCTTATTGTCCTTTTGCAGAGGTTGTTCATGTATCCCCGGGTGATTCCATCAACGAAAAAATACCTGAATCAACTGATATCATTAACAGCCACCAGGATATTCACGAAAATTTAGACAAGCCTGTTTTGTTTTCCGTGCATGGCAACACCAATAACCCCGAAAAAATATTTCCATTAAACTCGGTTTTTGTATCGCATGATCACGCCAGGCGTTTTGGCTCTGATGCTTTTGTATATAATGGCATGGACTGGGATCAATACCCTAAACCGGATTTGTCGTGTAAACGCTCAGGGTATCATTTTTTAGGCAAAGCTGCCTGGAAAGTAAAAAATCTGAAGGCTGCCATGGCCATTGCACGCAGAAATGAAAAACAATTGCAGGTGATGGGCGGTTACCGTTTTAATTTTAAAATGGGTGTCCGTTTTACTTTTGATCCGCGCATCCGGTTTCATGGCATGGTGGGAGACGAGCAAAAAGGCCGCATTATGAATGTGTCAGAAGCATTACTTTTTCCGGTCTTGTGGCATGAACCAATGGGACTGGCGGTAATTGAAAGCCTCTATTATGGATGTCCTGTCTTTGCAACGCCTTACGGATCCTTACCTGAACTTGTAGGAAAGGATTATGGTTTTCTGTCTGCTTCTCTGCATGAGTTGACGCAGGCTGCTGCCAATGCTTCTGCTTACGATGCACGGAAATGCCATGAATATGCCCGTGATACGTTCAACGCTGCCCGCATGACTGATAAATACCTGATGTATTTTGAGAAAATCCTCAATGGGGAAAATATCAATAAAGAACACCCCAGGCTGCAGCAAAGACAGAAACAGAAGTATCTGGATTTTCTCTGGGATTGAGTGTATCCGGCATGTTGTCTATAAATTATTTTCGTAAGTGATTGCAAAATGTGTTATATTTATGGCTCTGATTACTGCGACACTGGTGTTTTGTATGTTGATTGTATTTTAAGATAAACATCATAATGAGCACAGAATACAACGATTAATAATAAATAAAAAAACAGAACCAATAAAAAGAGTAATTATGAAAAGAGTAATGTTGTTAATGATGATCGTACTAAGTATGGCTCTGACCCGTGCAATGGCACAGGGAAACGTTGGAATTGGAACCACAACACCTCACAGTTCAGCCTTGTTGGATGTTGATGCTTCTGACAAGGGAATGCTGGTGCCAAGGGTAACCCTGAATGCAGTTAGTGATGGGACAAATCCTGTAAATAGCCCCGAGACAAGTTTGCTAGTATATAATACCGGCGGTGCTCTAACGGCAGGGTTTTATTACTGGGACGGCTCAGAATGGGTAATGATCGGCAGCGGAGGCGGCGCGGCATGCTACACGCTTGATGAAGCATACGATTGTGGAGGTGGTGGTGTTGGATATGCCATTACTGCCGATGCCAACCCTGTGGATATTACCCTGCCTTCATCAGGGACAAACAACACAGCACTTTCTGTGTTGACCGAGAAAGGGACCGCTGGCACACCCGGGACCGCTATCGAAGCTGTAAACTCAGAGGTTGGTGTCAGCATATATGCCGAAATTACAGAATCCACCAACCCTTACGGTGCTATACAGGCAATATCCAATTCAAGCCTGACAGGCACTGATTTGCCCAGTGGTATTTCCGGTTACCACGATGGTACTGGCCTTGGTGTTGGTGTATGGGGTGAAACCAGCTCCAACAGCACGGCAGGTTCAAGTTATGGCCTCTATGGGGCTTCAACAGGGTCCGGGAATGGCTTTGGTGGCTATTTCATTTCACAGACATACCCCGGTATTTTTGCTGAAACAAACAGCTCTGCCTCACAGGCAGCCCAGTTTGCTGCTGCATCTCAAAGCCCGCTCAATCCCGGAATGCTGTCTGTTGGAACCGCTCAGTTTACGGTGAGTAACAATGCAAATTGTCAAAACCTCATCATGAACAACCTGGCCGGGGAACCCACCTTTGCCCCCGAGGCAAATCAGTATGGATACCTCGGAACCAACAGTTATGCATGGTATTATCTTTATTATTATAATGCTTCTGCAGTATCCCGCCGGGAATTAAAACGTGACATCACGTACGTGGATGATCAGCTTGATGCATACGTGATGCAGGACATTGAAAGCATGAGACCTGCTTTTTACAAATTTAAAGTTGAACCCGACGAACTGGATCCCGATAATCCATCTAAATACCGCCCCAACATGCACATGGGTATTTTTGTGGATGAAGCACCGGATTACTTGCAGGACAATGCCTTTTCAGGCATTGATGTGTATGGGCTGGCTACCCTCACGCTTGCTGGTGTGAAGTTAAACAGAGAAAGCATCAAAAACATTGAAAAAGAGATCAGGGAAATACACGATTTTGGCACGGCACACCTCAGCGGAAATGAGATACGCGTTGATTTTAACAAGAATTTTAGTGGCACAGAACCTGTTGTGACAGTGACTCCGCACAGCCCCGCCAATGATTATTACATACAATCGCAGGATGAAAGAGGTTTTGTGCTGGCGGTTGAAAATGCAAACCATTTTAAATTTAACTGGATTGCCATGGCTGAAAAAGTAACATCCACCGAAAAAACAGATGTGTCAATTGACCCCCATTTGAAATCCCAACTTGAAATTGATGAGGCCACAAAAGAACAAATGCGCAAAAATATGCAGCATGATGGGCCTCAAAAAACCATGGAAATCAAAGGTCAGGATGCTAAAAAATACAGGAGCAAACGGTACAGAAAGGAATAATACCGACTTGCTATCAAGTTTTGGACGGATTCGTGTAGGTGTTATTCTACGCCAAAAAACTTACACTGCTACAGGGATTACGCTCGTCTATCGCCTCACGTGATCCCTGAAGGGGGGATAGTCAAGCCCAAAAAGCCGGCTCCACTTTGTTACGCCGGTATTTTTTATTTCCCCGCATCCTGACAAAAACAAGTTTTTGACGGAGGCGTGTAGGTATTATTCTACGCCAAAAAACTTACACTGCTACAGGGATTACGCT
>CAZGPW010000226.1:0-10630 GCA_964527535.1 uncultured Bacteroidales bacterium | reverse complement strand
AGTCTATGAGAATCCCAATTTACCTTATACCCAGGAAGACAAATTTAAAAAGCCCGACCATCTGGATGTTGAGACGGATTGTGAAAAATGGGAAAAAGAACATCAGGGCGAAGAGATGTTACAAATGTAGTGTGTAGCCCAATATGACGCCGGGTTATCCTTTAAATAACACTTTCAACATCCCGGATACCGAATTAACATGAATCACCTCTATCCTATGTGTTTTGGGCATATCGTTTTTGGGCACAGCAGGCACAATGATGCGTTGAAACCCCAATCTGTCAGCTTCTGATATTCTCTGCGGAATACGTGCAGCAGGCCTTACCTCACCACTAAGCCCCACTTCCCCTGCCAACACAGTTTTTTCAGGCACTGCTATATCCTGATCGGAAGATAAAATAGCAGCCATTAAAGGCAAATCCATACCCGGATCTATCAACCGTATGCCGCCTACAATATTGACAAAAACATCTTTCTGATTCAAGCGAAAACCCGCTCTTTTTTCAAGTACAGCCAACAACATATTCAGCCTCCGGATATCAAAACCTGTGGAAGTACGCTGTGGATTTCCATACACAGCGCTGCTTACCAGGGCCTGTAATTCAATCAACATGGGGCGAATGCCTTCGATGGTAGCAGCGTAAGCCACCCCGCTAAGCTGATCATGATGTTCGGTAACGAACATTTCGGAGGGATTGCTCACTTCATTTAAACCGTCACGCTTCATTTCAAACACACCAATTTCCTGGGTACTACCAAAACGGTTTTTTTGTGATCGTAAAATGCGGTAATAATTGTTCTGATCTCCTTCAAATTGCATGACAACATCCACCATGTGTTCCAAAACCATAGGCCCTGCAATGTTCCCTGTTTTTGTAATGTGGCCGATAAGTATAAATGACACTTGCCGGGATTTAGCGTAACGAATTATGCGTGCAGCAGATTCCCTTATTTGAGTAATGCTTCCTGCAACCGAATCCACATCCCGGCAAAACGCAGTTTGAATTGAGTCAACCACAATCAGTTTTGATTTAAGTTGTTTAGCAAGGTCAAGCACTTTATCGATATCGGTTTCGTCGGTAAACAAACAATTTGAAGTCGTCTGATTATATCCAACGCGCTGAGCACGGATTTTCACTTGCTGCAAGCTTTCTTCTCCGGCACAATATAAGGTTTTACTATCCTGTGATTGCAATAACAATTGTAACAACAACGTGGATTTACCCACGCCGGGTTCACCAGCCATAAGCGCTACTGTCCCCGGAACAAGACCTCCGCCAAGCACCCGGTTAAACTCATCAAAAGAAAAGGCAAGTCTTCCTGAAGAGGCAACATTTATTTCATTTACAGAAAAAGCTTTAGCCGGCTCATTTGTTTTACCCGCACCTTGTAAAGGCTTACCTGATTTTTGTACTGTAAATTCTTTAAAACTATTCCAGCTATGGCATGAAGGGCATTGTCCTACCCATTTTG
Organism: uncultured Bacteroidales bacterium; assembly: GCA_964527535.1. Classification (GTDB taxonomy): domain Bacteria; phylum Bacteroidota; class Bacteroidia; order Bacteroidales; family ML635J-15; genus JAQIBY01. The sequence continues at coordinate 9,157 of CAZGPW010000226.1, read as the reverse complement.
GAGATTCATAACCACATTCAGAACAGACATACGCTTTTTTTGATTTCGCCATAAGCTGTTTTTAAGGGGAGCTTCTATTAATCCATTCTGGTAAACTCCCGCCTGAGGTATGCACCCTTGGTTGTTTCATCCTGGAGCTTATACCGTGTCATGACAAGAAGGTTTTCAGTAATTTTCTCCACCCTGAAATAACCATTAACAGAAATCAGGGAAGATAGGTTTTGAGATTCGATAATTTTTATGGCTGTAAAAGTCAGTTCATCCTCAATGGAATAAAAAGCTGTATCAACCTGAGTAGCATTTTCAGATGTATCATCAAACACAGTACATACCCTGATAAGTGATTGATCACTTCGAAAATACCAAATCTCTTCATACGTTTCTTCAGCCAGCATGGTTTCCACTTTCCATGTCCCGACCAAATGATCATCAACTTTTGTACAAGCACTAAACAAGAACACTGTCAACACAATGGCAAAAAGGGGAAAAATAACACGTCTCAACATAGTTAAGTTTTTTGATATTGTACAAATATAAATATTATTTTATAATTTTTCAATTAATCCTGAAGTGGAATAACCGGGAACAAAATCAATGGTTTGAACTTCTCCGCCGGCATGAATTACTGTATCATATCCAACAATGTCTTTGACATCGTAATCTCCTCCCTTAACCAAAACATCCGGAACAACTTTTTTAATCAGGTTGTCCGGCGTTTTTTCATTAAAGAATACAACAAAATCCACACATTCAAAAGCAGCCAACACAATAGCTCGTGTATATTGATCCTGTAACGGCCGTGAATCGCCTTTGTTTTGTTTAACCGAAAAATCTGTATTGAGTGCGACCATAAAGTGGGTTCCCAAATCAGAGGCCTGAGTCAAATACACAATGTGGCCCCTGTGGATAATATCAAAACAACCATTTGTAAATACGAGTTTTTCTATTTTTTGGCGCTCATTATGCAGCCATTCATCAAACCGTTCATCTGACAAAATTTTTTTTTCAATGTCTTGCAGATGAGCCATTTTTTATTCAATTGTATTATCACTGGAATCCGGGAATATAAAATCCGGCTTAAATTGCCTGGCTTCTTCAATATCCATTTGTGCGTAAGAAATAATTATCACCACATCACCAACTGTTGCTTTCCGTGCAGCCGGGCCATTCATTGCAATTATGCCAGAACCACGTTCACCTTTAATAGCATAGGTTTCCAACCGCTCCCCGTTATTAATATTTACAACCTGTACTTTCTCGTTTTCAATAATATTGGAAGCTTCCATGAGCTTTTCATCTATTGTAATGCTGCCAACATACTGCAGATTTGCTTCAGTTACTGTTACTTTATGGATTTTTGATTTTACTACTTCAATAAACATAAGCTTTGTTTTAAGAGTATCTATCAATTTACACTTAACACTGCAAAACTAATAATTATTTTACTGAGTTTTGATAAATTTTTCATGTAACAATTTTATAATTATCAATAAGACGCACATTTCCACACCACACAGCCACACAAATTCTCATCTTTTTTTCTTTTTCCCATTTCTGTACGGGTGTCAGATCATTTTCGTGTATTATTTCAACGTATTCACACTCCAAAAGTTCAGTATTATTTAATTGCCGGGTAATTTTACTCTTCAATTGGGCAGGGGTATATGAAGCATGAGCATCTGCAGCCTGTTGTAAAACCTTATATATGACAGCGGCATTTTCTCTTTCCTTTTTACTCAACCTTTGATTTCTGGAACTCATGGCCAAACCATCCGCTTCCCTTATAATGGGCACACCAATAATTTCCACGTCAAGGTTTTCATTTTGTGCCATGGCTTCTATCACTTTAAGTTGCTGAAAATCCTTATTACCAAAATAGGCCTTGTCAGGTTTTACCATATTAAAAAACCTGTAAACAACATCGGCGACACCATCAAAATGCCCCGGCCTGAATGCTCCCTCCATAGTTTTGTCCATGCCTTCAAGGTCAAATTTATATAATTCCTGGTTGGGATATACATCCTTTTCATCAGGGATGAAAATAACATCAACTCCCTCATCCTGCAACATATTTACATCATTTTCGACAGAGCGGGGGTATGTTTTAAAATCTTTTTCATCGTTAAACTGGGTGGGATTAACAAAAACTGATACGACACATATATCGTTTTCCTGACGTGCCATTCGAACCAGAGCCAGATGACCATTGTGTAAAGCTCCCATGGTCGGGACAAAACCAATTTTAGCAGATACTTCCTGTTTTAAAGCATCAATATATTCCACCAGGGTTGCGGGTGCTTGTATTATTTCCATGTCATCTATAATTTTGTTAAAGATACATTTTTACTTACAAACAAATAAAATGATGTTTCCATTTGTTGATGCGTCTTTTGGTTAGTATCTGTAAACATAACAGACCGACCACAGTAATCAAGGTATCAAAAAATAATACCAAAAATTGAAAACCCGGTATGTAGCAAATAGCCATTTCAATCAAAATACTGTGCAAAGAGTGGTTAAGGGGCTTTCTACATCAAACAGTTATTTAGCATCCGTCTATAATGTCCGATACACTCACAATAGTATAGTATTTTATTTTAATCGGTGTTTTCCAAAAAAACGGGTAAGCCAGTGATATCGCCTTGCTAAATTTTGCGTTACGTCTGCATTGGCAAGCTCCCGATACAATGCGGGGGCCTTCTTTGATCCTGAACATTATAAATCAAACACTCGACTGTATTGACACACGCTATTTTATAATGATCCGTTGATTTACAGCTCCCTCCACTGAGGTTGTTTTAATAAAATACATACCCGCAGCAAAGCTTTCCGTATTGAGTATTATTTTATTGTTATTGCAATGCTTATGCAGCAGACATACACCATCAAGGTTGTACAATTCAATGGATTCCAAGCCCACTGCCTCAACATAAATCTTTTCTCCAGCGGGGTTGGGATAAATTTTCACCCCATGTTTCTGTACATTAACATCTGTAATAATCACCTCCACGGTTTGTGTCACCTGGTCGCTGCCACAATCATTAAAAACCGTCAAGGTAACAAGATAATCACCCTGAGCAGGATAGGTAAAAGATGGGTTTTCTTCGTTTGATGTTGTCGGCATCAGATCATTGTCACCAAAATTCCATTCTACAGAATCAGCATTTTCCGACAGGTTAGTAAACTGAACGGTTCCACCACCCATATCTACCCATGAAAAATCTGCGACAGGGAGCGGCGTACAATCATAAATTCCGATGTTATCAATTCCCACGCCTTCATAATCATCCAAAGAAAAACCACCGGCATCAAAAGCAAAGCGCAGCATCACAGTGGGTTCACCTGCCACCACTGGCATATTATTGTGAACTGTAATCCATCCGGCAGAACTTCCGTTCCATGTTGTGGTAAACATTCCACCATACCAGTTTTCTGCAGCACCCCCTGCAGGGATTGTATCCCATGTTTCACCATAATCGGTAGAATATTCCATGATAAAACCGGCACTCATCGCCTGTGTTTCATAAATAATATCCGCATCAATCACGGGATTTACCATACCGCTGAAATCAAAACACGGACTAATCAGATAAGCTACCTCAGATGTATTATGCGGGCCGTCAAGATTGGTAACCCATGCATAATTTCCCTCTGAAGCTGTATTAATAACCGTACCAGCCGGTTCACCAAGTTCCATGCTACTGTTTTCACCGTCGGCAACCCAACTTGCACTGCCTGATTCAAAACTTTCACCGTATGGAAATGCGGCAATTGTTTCACTGTGAACAACAGTTTGCTCCAGTGTGTCATTAGCTGTATTTTCATCTGTAGCAAGCCCTGTAGCAACTATCATTTCATAAGTATCGATACCTTGCATATCAACAGGGGTTGAAAAAGCAAATACCATTTCCTCATCATAACCAATAACATCGGTAAAAGTTTCTGTTTCCCAGGTAGTACCAGCATCTACAGAATATGATACATCAAATCCGGTCTGGTCAGCAACGCCATAATTTTTCACCAGCACTTTTACGCTTTCACTAGCTCCCAGCCCGCATGAACTCGAAGGCGACACCAGGGCAATTGGTGAAACCTCGTCTGAAGGCAATTCATCAATGAAAATATTATCCACTGCCATACCTTCAACAGCAAGCATACCACCAGCAAAAGAAAACTGTATCCGGCAATCAGCTTCTCCGGCAAAATCAAGGATATTATATTCCTTCAACACCCAGCCACCACTGGAACCACTCCATGAATCATCGAGTACTGTCCAGGTGGATCCGCCATCAGTTGAAGTTTCCACACTCATGTCGGCTCCCAGCATACCAGGCTCATGCCAGATGGCAAAACTAAGGGATACACCATCTGTTCCACTGAAATCAAAACACGGGCTTGTAAATGTTGAACTTTCATTAGCCCCCGTATAGCCTGAAGGGTTTGTACCGGCAATGTAATCCCCTTCATAAGGTTCGTTTATGATATTTGTATCCACAGGCATACCTCGTGCCCATGAGCCGGTTCCTGTCCAATAATGGGGTTCAGTTTCAAATCCTTCTGTGTAAGGGAATGAATTTATTACCGGCAGATTAACAACAACAATTTCTGCTGTATCATTGGCGGTATTTTCATCGCCGGAAAGTTGAGTAAAAACCTGGATGTTATGATTACCGGTTCCTGACAAATCGGCAAGTGAAGAAAATGTAAACTCTTCTTCTTCACCGTAAAGCAGTGTATCACTAAATGTTTCGGTAGTTAGAGGCCCTCCGTCAACAGTATAAGCCACATCACATGTAAAAAGCGTGTCTGTACCAAAGTTACGGATAGTACAAATAACCGGCACATCACTCATGCCACAATCAGAGGCAATTTCATCCACCGCTACAATTCCGGCATCTTTTACAGGCATTGCATCTATATGTATGCTATCTACAGCCATACCTTCGACAGCAAGCATCCCGCCGACAAAAGAAAACCGGATTCTGCAGTTTGATTCTCCACCAAAGTCAAGGATATTATAATTTTTTTCTATCCATCCTCCGCTGGAACCGCTCCATGAATCATCCAGCACTGCCCAGGTTGCACCGCCATCAATGGATGTTTCCACGCTCATATCGGCTCCCAGCATACCAGGCTCATGCCAGATGGCAAAACCGAGCGATACACCGTCAATTCCGCTGAAATCAAAACAAGGGCTTGTAAAGGTTGAACTTTCGCTGGCTGCTGCATAACCTTCCGGGTTTGTACCGGCAATGTAATCGCCTTGATAAGGTTCGTTTATGATATTTGTATCCACAGGCATACCTCGTGCCCATGAGCCGGTACCTGTCCAGTAATGATTTTCATTCTCAAAACCCTGTGTATGCGGTAAAACACTTATTACCGGCAAATTAACAACAGCCGTTTCTGCTGTATCATTGACTGCATTTCCATCCCCGGGAAGCAAAGTATAAACCTGTATAACATGTTCGCCGGGACCAGTAAGGTCTGCAGGAGCTGAAAAAGTAAAATTTGTCGTTTCACTGTAAGCTAAAGTATCCGAAATAACTTCGATGGTTTCAGTACCCCCATCCACTGTAAATGCTACATCAAAATCGGATATATCACTGATCCCATAATTTTTAATCGTACAGCTGATGGAGGCTGTTGTCATTCCACAGTCGGAATTAATAGCATCCACAGATGCCACGCCAGCATCATCGGATACAATCTGGTTCACAGAAATATCAAAGTCAACGGTGGTGGGATAAGTATCAAAGATGAGATCTTCATCTTCAGATGAAATAATGATGTAATACGTAGTATCTGCTGTTAAACCGACCATTTCCAGGGTAGGATCAGCAATGGTCGTATCATTTGCAGCCACACAATTAGTAGCAGGGTCATCAGGAACCCCATCCACCACGAACAAACCAATTGTGGCCCCCATAGACATTCCTGCATCACTGATAATCTCAGTATTGCTGAGTGATATATTTATATTCATATCACTTACAGGGGTAAATGAAAACACATAATCTTCATTCTCCATGGCATCACTACCACAAGCATCTGCAGGTCCATAATCATCAAGCGTTCCGCTCGTTGCCAACCCACTGGCTGAATATGGCAGGGAACCAATCACATCCGGGGATGTACAATCGTTTTGTCCAAAAGCCATCAGAGATGAAAGCATCCCTGCAATTATAATAAAACTACAACGCAATACATTTTTCATAATTTCTGATTTAGTTAAACTGATGTTTGGATGTAAAAATATAAAAGGCAAATAAAATTACAAAAATATTGGGGTATTTTGTAAGAGATGATTATTTTGCCACCTCAACTGAATAAAAATTTTGACCATTATGATTACAAGTATAATAACATACCCTGGAAATTTGCGAACAGAAAACACGCATGTTCGTTCCGGCACTAAATTAATTACAGATGCACCTGTTGACAATAAAGGAAAAGGGGAAGCTTTTTCACCAACCGACCTGTTATCAACATCACTGGCCAATTGCATTTTGACCATCATGGGCATGCGTGCTGAAGAAACCGGTTTTTCAATTGACGGGGCAAAAGCAGAAATGAAAAAAGTCATGGCATCTGATCCCCGGCGTGTGGCTGAGATCAGAATCATTTTTGACTTCAGCATGCTTGACCTTACCGTTGATCAGCAAACTCTATTGAAAGGCATCCCTGAAATCAGTCCGGTATCTCTGAGTTTACATCCGGATGTTAAACAAATCATCACATTCAATTTTTAATCATGGAAAACATACAACTTCACACAGGCATCAAAGGCAATTTAACACAAACCGTCACAAAAAAAGATACGGCAGCAGCATACGGGTCAGGGCTTGTCGAAGCGTTTGCCACACCGGCCATGGTTGCGTTCATGGAAAACACCTGCCTGCAATCTGTTGAGGACTATCTCCCTGAAAATTACAGCAGCGTTGGCATCAGGATATCCGTCAGCCATGAAAAAGCCACCCCCACAGGCATGAAAATCTTTTGCGCATCAACGTTGATAGAAATTGACCGGAAACGTTTGGTTTTTGAAGTGGAAGCCAGAGATGAGCAAGGAATCATCGGCAGAGGACAACACGAACGGTTTATCATAGACAAAGCCAAATTCATGACAAGCCTGCAAAGCATGTAACCTAATTTTTAACACAAAAACATGGCATTTTGCTGTATCCATGATACTTAAAAGATCATTTTCAGGATGTTTCTTAAAATACATGCAATAACACACCAGAATTATATTTAAAATTTTACCTTTGTGAAGCGAAAAAAATAATGTTTAACTTTTATAAATGAATTTGTTATGGCAAAGAAAAATGTAATTATCATTGGAGCTGCCGGAAGGGATTTCCACAACTTCAACACGTATTTCAGGGGCAACGAAGAATACAACGTTGTTGCATTTACTGCAGCACAGATCCCTGATATAGATGGCAGAAAATACCCGAAAGAATTAGCCGGAGAGCTTTATCCAGACGGCATTCCTATTTATGCAGAAGCAGAACTTGAAAAACTGATAAAAGACCTTAAGGTTGATGATTGTGTATTTTCCTACAGTGATGTGACTTACCAGCATGTGATGAGGATGAGTGCCCGTGTAAATTCTGCAGGAGCCAACTTCAAGTTACTTGGCCCAAAAGACACTATGGTAAAAAGCGAAAAACCTGTCATTGCTGTTGTAGCAACTCGCACAGGATGTGGTAAATCACAGACCAGCCGTAAAGTAATTGAACATCTGATGGACAAAGGCCTCAATGTGGTGGCTGTACGGCACCCTATGCCTTACGGCGACCTCAATGCTCAGAAAGTACAGCGCTACGCTGAAGTTTCTGATCTGGAGAAACATAAATGTACCATTGAGGAAATGGAAGAATACGAACCACATGTTGTCCGTGGCAACGTAATTTATGCCGGGGTTGATTATGAAGCTATCCTGCGCGAAGCAGAAAAAGACCCCAATGGTTGTGATGTAATCCTTTGGGACGGTGGAAACAACGATTTTCCATTTTATAAAACCGACCTGCACATTACCGTAGCCGACCCACACCGCCCGGGACATGAATTATCCTATTATCCCGGTGAAGTGAACCTCCGCATGGCCGATGCCATTGTCATCAACAAAATGGACTCAGCAGCTCCCGAAGGAATTCAGACTGTACGCGAAAGCATTAAAAGCGTTAATCCCAACGCTACCGTTATTGACGGAGCTTCCCCGATTAAAGTGGATGATCCTTCTATGATCAAAGGGAAAAGGGTACTTGTTGTTGAAGACGGACCTACCCTCACTCATGGAGAAATGAAAATTGGTGCCGGTGTTGTTGCAGCTCAAAAATTCGGTTGCAAAGAACTGATTGATCCACGTCCATACGCTGTTGGCAAGCTGGCTGAGACCTTCGAAATCTATCCCAATGTAGGCACATTATTACCCGCTATGGGATACAGTCCGGAGCAACTGAAAGACCTGGAAACAACAATCAATTCAACCGATTGTGACTCTGTTGTTATCGGTACTCCTATTGATCTCAACCGCATTATTGATATCAAGAAACCCACTACACGAGTTTATTATGATCTCCAGGAAATTGGAGAACCTAACCTTGACGGGGTGTTGAGTGAATTTATTGAAAAACATAACCTCAAGTAATCAATACTATTTTATTTCTTAAAACAAAAGCCGGAAATCTCCGGCTTTTGTTTTTATAATCTGCTATTATTCTTCGCTAACGTATCCTTCAGCATTCGCTTTCCTCTTCATACCGGCAGGAATTCAATCATGCTTGTCCGTTCATCAGGGAGGGTTGAACGCAACCTGGCATCAGATAAATAAAAAACCATTAAAGAATGATATAAATCATATCACGTATTAATAAAAAAACCTTTCCTTTGCGCCGGAAAATTTTAAAATTGATAAATATGTTACAGGGAATTGATTTTGAAGCATGGGTATTGATTCCAATGTTTATCTTTTTAGCCCGGATATTGGATGTAAGCATTGGCACCATTCGTTACATCTTAATGGGGCGGGGATATAGAAAAATCGCACCGATTTTGGGCTTTTTTGAAATTCTGATATGGGTTATTGCCATCAGTAAGATCATGGAAAACCTGAACAACTGGGTAAATTATGTTTTTTATGCGGGTGGAT
>CAZGPW010000225.1:0-6529 GCA_964527535.1 uncultured Bacteroidales bacterium | reverse complement strand
ACCATCAATAACTGGGTTGCTGATGCCACCCATCAAAAAATTGATGAGATTATTGATGAGATTCCTGATGAAGCTGTGATGTACCTCATCAATGCCATTTATTTTTACGGCACATGGCAATATGAATTCGACAAATCGCAAACCGAAGACAAGAATTTTTACCTCGCTGATGACGAAACCGTGGAAGTGCCCATGATGCAAATGGAAGCTGATTTAAAATATTTTTCGGCAGACGGCACATCAATTGTGGAAATACCATACGGCCGTGGTAACTTTGTGATGGATGTTATTTTACCGGCACAAGACCAGGCACCTGAAAATGTTTTATCAACATTAACGGCAGCCACATGGTCAGAATGGACAAGCAGCCTGTACGAAAGGCCAATGATTTTATCCATGCCAAAATTTAAATTTGAATGGGGGAAAAAAGATTTGAAAGATGTATTGGAGTCACTTGGCATGCATGATTTGTTTGATAAGGATGCAGCAGACTTGTCCGGCATTAACGAGCAAATGCAATTGTATGTCAGCAAGGTATTGCATAAAACCTATATTGATGTCAACGAAGAAGGCACAGAAGCCGCTGCCGTAACAGCCGTTGAGATAAGTAATACTTCGGCAGGGGATGATGACGCTCAACCGTTTTATGTCAACGTAAATCGTCCGTTTATTTTCCTGATACGGGAACGCAGCACTGAAAGCATTTTGTTTTCAGGGGTTGTCAACAATCCTTTGCTGGAATAAGCAGATTAATCGCTCCTGGCAAATTGCCCGGCAAGAGTTTGGCCACTCATCCTCCGACTTAGTCACTCATCCTCTGACTTCAAGTCGGAGGATGAGTAAACCAAACTATTGACCAATGAAATTAGATTCAGTCCGCATTAAATTTTTTTCGATTGTGTCACAATTTTTTATTATTTTGTTATGTTATGAATTGGATATTTGCAATAGCGTTTTTGATCAGTGGTTTCCATCCGGTATATGTGTCATTTAACACGCTGGAACTGGATGATGACGAGGATAAACTAATATTGATGAGCCGTTTGTTTTATGATGATCTGACAAAAGCCGCCAAAAACGCATACAATGTGACCGGCATGCCTGAAGACACGCTGGCAAAGGAACAAGATTTAAACCTTTTGATCCGTTATTACAAAGACAAGGTAGGCATTGTTGTGAACGATGTTGAAATTCCCGACAGCTTGATCACCTTTGAAAAACATGAAATTTCCGGGGCCGGGAAAGAAGACATGACAATCAGGTTGTTTTTCAGCATTCCGCTGGATGAAAACGGCATAAAATCAATAAAAATACGAAACAGCGTATTGACAGAGTTGTATCACGGGCAAAGCAATTTATTGATTACCAACATATACAACAAGCAGGAAAGTTTTCGTTTGAATCTTGATAAAAAAGAAGTAACTTTGAATGTAAATGAATAAACTTTTATCTTACATACTGGTGATTTTAATATTGAGCGCTTGTGCACAACAAGCTTCAGCCACGCACAACCGTGCCGGGGAAATTACATACAAGCAACTATCAAACCTCACCTACGAAGTCACCATCATTACCTATACCGCTACCGGGCCAGGCTACACCGCCGACAGGCCTGAACTTGAAATTTTTTGGGGCGATAACACCAGCTCTATACTTGATAGGGTTGAAGAGGTAGAGCTTCCGGATTATTATAAACGAAACCGCTATGTGGGCACCCACACCTTTCCGGGTCCCGGGATATATGAACTGGTGGTGGAAGATCCCAACCGCAATGCCGGTGTAGATAATATTCCCAATTCAGTAAACGTTGTATTCAGCATTTCCACCACGATGTCAATCAGTGCCGAGGGAGGCAGTAACAGCACGCCCGTACTTACACAACCACCGGTGGATAAAGGCGCTGTTGGCCAGGTTTTTATTCACAATCCGGGCGCATACGATCCCGATGGTGACAGCATTTCTTACGCCATGACCACCTGCCGTGAAGAAGATGGTGAGCCCATCGAAGGATACTCCCTTCCGGAAGCTTCAAATAGCCTTACAATCAACCCTGTTTCAGGAGACCTTATTTGGGACACTCCCGTAAAAGCCGGGGTCTATAACATCGCTATTTTGATAGAAGAATGGCGCAATGGCGTTAAGATTGGGAAAATCATCCGCGATATGCAGATTGAAATATACGATACGGATAATGAATCCCCTGAAGTTATTACCATTGAAAAATTATGCGTTGAAGCCGGAACCAAAATAGAAATGACCGTGCTTGCCGAAGACCCTGACGGGGATAAACTCACCATGTCTGCTAACGGAGCCCCTTTTCTTATCTCTGATTCATACGCCACCTTTGAATACGAATACCTGGGGAACGGGCAAGCTGAAGGCCTTTTTGTATGGCAAACCCTGTGTGATTATGTCAGGCAGCAACCTTACCTTGTCAATTTCAAAGCTGCCGATAATGCTTCTCCCATCAGTTTGGTGGACATCAAAAATGTGGATATTTACATCATTGGGCCTCCTACTGAGTGGTCTGATATTTCAGCCACAACCAATACCATTACCCTCCAGTGGCATCCCAACAGATGTAAAAATGTAACTGGCTACAAAATTTACCGCAGCAACGAACCCATTGACTGGACACCCGGGGAATGTACCCGCGGTGTGCCCGATGATATAGGATATTCATTCATAGGCACAACCGATAGCCATGCGGATACGGTTTTCCTGGATAACAACAACGGCACAGGTTTGCCTCAGGGATTTACATATTGCTACCGGGTGGTGGCTGTTTTTCCCGATGGGGCGGAAAGCTATGCCAGCGAGGAAATTTGCACCAATCTGGTACGCGGCATTCCGACCATCACAAACGTATCGGTTGACAGCACAGACACAGAAGATGGCAGAATTTACCTGGCCTGGTCTAAACCCACAGAATTTGACAGCATCGCTTATCCGGGGCCTTACAAATACCTGATATACAGATCTGACAGCCTATGGGGCGAGAACCTGCAACTTATTGATTCAACCGAAAACATCAACGATACCACTTATGTTGACACCGGTATTAATACGAAAGATTCAGCATGGTCTTACCTTGTTGAATTTTATAACGATGAACCCGGCAACAGGGTGCTGATTGGCACACCGCATGTGGCATCTTCCATATTTCTGAGGATCAATGAAAGCGATAATCAGCTTGAGCTTAATTTTGAAAAAAATGTGCCGTGGCAAAACCTGAATTATACCGTATATCGTGAAAATCCGGGTACCGGGGATTACGATTCCATTGCTACCACGCCAGATATCCAATACATAGACTCACTCCTTGTAAACGGGGAAACGTATTGTTACAAAATTAAAAGTACAGGCGAATACACAACTTCCGGCTATGTGGATCCCATCATCAACTGGTCACAGATAAATTGTGGCACACCAAAAGATACTGTCCCGCCATGCCCGCCTCATCTTTCTGTCACCAGTTATTGCGACAGCCTTTACAACCATCTCGAATGGAATATGGCTGACTCATGTTTTGAAGACACTTATTATTACAATATCTATTATAAAATCAGGCTTGAAGATGATTATATCTTCCTGGACAGCGTGCCCGACAGAAACACCATGCAATATAAACACTCCCCCGAACTTACCATGGCGGCATGTTATGTCGTAACGGCGGTGGATTCATTTTACAACGAAAGCGTCCATTCAAACTCGGTGTGTGTAGATAATTGTACATATTATGAATTGCCCAACGTCTTTACCCCCAACAACGACGGGATAAACGATTATTTTCACCCGAAAATGCCCTATTTCTTTGTTGATCGTGTGGACATGAAAATTTACAATCGCTGGGGTCAATTGCTGTTTCAAACCACTGACCCGGATATAATGTGGGACGGCCGCATTCAGAAAAACAACAAGCTTGTCAGCGATGGCGTGTATTTTTACACCTGTGAGGTTTATGAGTACAGGCTTACCGGCATAGAAGCAAGGCATTTGAATGGGACTATACATGTTTATACAGCAGGACAACAACCAGACGCAAGCCAGGTAGAATGAAAAAATTGATTTTACATATTACGCTGTTTTTGATACCATTTTGTGTGCATGCACAAAACACACAAGAGATATGGTTTAATTACCTGGCTGAGATTGAAAACCATACCGCCGCAGGCATTCCCGCACAAATTAAAAACGAGCTCCAATCAAATCCTGACATGGCCGTTTACCTGGCAGAAAGATTACAACAATCCGGGTCTTATGACCACCTTAAACAACTCATCGCCATGCACCCGGACAATCCCGCGATGAAATATTACGCTGCCATATATTACGCCCGGCAAAACGACGCTCAAAAAACCATACAATACCTCTCAAGCCATTTACAATCTACCGGCAGAAAGCTGAGGGGAAAAATACGGTCGGAAAAAGCTTTTTCTGCTGTAAAATCATCAACTCACTGGAGAAATTTCTGGATGCAGGATCATTACCGGCAGCGTGACCTGACCTACGAAGGAGCATTGAATTATTACCATGACGGAAATTACAATTGGGCACTTGAAGAACTCAATGCCCTGCTTGCACAATACCCGTCAAACCATCGCTATTTACACCTTGCCGCCTTATTGTACTACAATCTTGGGAATACCCGGCTGGCTGTAAATTACATAAAAAAGGCCACCAAAGCGAGTCCCCGCAATGCTTCATACCACGCCACCGCTGCCCGGTTGTATCTTGCAAACAACAACATCAGGCAATCAGTGGAAGCAGCAGAAAAAGCACTGGAACTTGCCCCCTGGGTGCCTGATTATTATCCACTTGCCGCAAAATCATTCATTGCCGGCAAACAATATGACTCTGCCGTAAAAACGCTGACAAATTACTGCCGTGCTTTTTCAGATACCGAAGGCTGGTATCTCATGGCAAAAGCAAAATTTGAACTTAAAAAATACCACGATGTTATTCGCTGGATGAACAAAGCCATTGAATCCGATAAAAGCAGCCATGCATATTTTACCCTGCGCGGCGATGCTTTCAGGGAAACCAGTTCTTATGGAAATGCATATAAAGATTATGCCATGGCATTGGATATAAAACCCAAACTACCTCAGGTATATATCAACTACGGCCTGGCACGTTTTGACGCTGGAGACACTGAAGGCGCCTGTTACTTATGGCGAAAAGCCCTGCATTATAAACATCCGGAAGCCAACGATTATTTATACCGCTACTGCCCGCAACAGCATTAATCAATGATATCATAAACGGAATTACGCTCAACGGCTTTTAATCCAGCGACCCTTGCCATGGTTTTTATTTCCTCAACCGACATCACCGGATGTTTTTCTTCGGATCCCGCCAGCGAATAAATTTTTGTAGAATCATCAATAGTGCCATCCATGTCATCCACCCCAAAAGCCAGGCTCATGGAAGCAACATCTTTCCCAATCATCGGCCAATAGGCTTTAATGTGTGGAATGTTATCGAGAAATATACGGCTGATGGCGTATGTTTTCATATCACCGGCAACAGGGGTCTCCCCGGCATAAGACAATTTATTGTTTCCGCTTTTGTATTTCAGCGGGATAAAGGCATTGAAACCACCCGTTTCATCCTGTAAGGTTCTTAGCCTGTCAAGATGATCTATTCTGTGTTCCGGGGTTTCAATGTGCCCGTACAACATGGTAGCGTTGGAAGGGATGCCTGCTGTGTGAAGCATTCTATGTATTTCCAGCCAGCCTTCGGCATCAATCTTATCCGGGCATATTGTTTTCCGTACCGGTTCATCAAAAATTTCAGCACCACCACCCGGCACAGAATTCAGCCCCGCTTTCTTCAAACGCTCAATGCCTTCATGCAATGATATCCCGGCATTTTTGCACATCTGGCGGATTTCTTCGGCAGTGTAGGCTTTGATATGCACACGTTTGCTGTGTTTTCTTATGATCTTTAGAATGTCAATGTAATAATCCAGTGTCCACTCCGGATGTATGCCTCCCACAATGTGGATTTCAGTGATGTTTTTTTTCAATGCTTCTTTTACCAGGGCTTCTATGTCATCATGCGAGTATTCCCATGCATGGGATTCCCCTCTGCGAGCCTTATAAGCACAAAATAAGCAATGGTTTACACACACATTAGTAGGTTCAAGATGCACGTTCCGGTTATAATATACACGGTCATCGCTTTGCCGTTGTTTACGCTCCCCCGCCAGCATAGCCAGCTCAGCCAACGGCATGGTAAACAAACGCAAGCCTTCTGATGTGGAAATACGGTCCCCTTTCAATATTTTTGTTTTAAGCTTATCCATAGCAGCCAGTGTAAAATAACCTGTATTTTACTTTGTAAAGGTATAAAAAACAAAAAAATCCTCAACAAGTATCGTCCTTACTTTTCATAACCTACTTTTGGGGATGTTGAAAAACATTAAACATAAAGGTTCTACTGCAAACTTAGTGGGTAATGGTAATGATTGAATTATTACTGTTGAGTAAAAATTAAGAATTAGAAAAAATAAACGCTCGTCAAT
>CAZGPW010000224.1:0-18427 GCA_964527535.1 uncultured Bacteroidales bacterium | reverse complement strand
TTTTGTGAATTCTGAGGTATATTCATCTTTTGACTGTAAGGCGAAACCAAAAATCATCGGGTGAATACTCCTTCTTAATAAGCAGGGCTAAAGCCCATTTATTCTTTCTTTTTAGTTGCTTTTCAAAACATCTCAATTAATCATTTTGAAATGCAATTGGTAAAAGTGGCGGTGTGCCGATCAAAAAGCCTTTCTTTGGTTAAAGGGTTAAAACAATTCTGTGTGGCATCAAGCATCATTTCAACAACGCCATCAACATTCCTGCCGGCTTCAACTGAACCGGCAATTTCCATTCCTAACTTTCTTGCAATGGATGAGCGTACCTGGTCTGGATTTAAAAAATCACCTTCAATTTCAGAAGACTTTAAAACATCAAGTGTTAAGGTGTCAAGAAAAGCTTCATTTCTCAGGTCGAAACCCAATGACTCCATTTTTCCAAATAACCTTCCTTGTAAATTTCTGGCTTCACTTAATAAAACTAAAAATTCATCATTATTCCACTTAAAGTTTGGCCAATCGTCTTGCTGTATTTATATAAACTTTCATTCGTTGCATTTTTTGCATCAAATAGACAGTTTATTCGTTGCACCGTGGTTTTAATGCTTGCACCCAACTCGTTTAGAAACACACCTCAACTATTTTCAAATCTGTACAAATACCCTTAAACATTTCACATCCGCGATTCACCCCCACTCAAACATATAATAATTAGGGGAGGAAATAGCGGCAGGCAGAAAAATGAAAAAAGTCAGGGAAAAGTGTCTTTGCTGATTTTTGTATGGGAGGTTATGTACTGTTGTTACCAAAAATTGTGCGTTTGTGATTGGTGGTAAGCCTACCCTTTTCCATAACATTGTAAACACAAAACCTGCTTAACGTGCATAGTCAGGGCAAAGGGATTGGTTTATCAGCAAATTGCATGCGTGGTGGCCGTTTTGGCCAACTTTCAATCAATTTCAATGTTCTCTTTTTCAATTATTTGTTCAATCTCCCTTCCTAATCGTCTCTTATTTCTGTTATCAATCCTTCCGATAAATCCGGATAAGACAATCCAAAACTTGTGGCCGTCAACATTTGTGCAATATGAGGTTAAGGAATCAAGATCATGCTCTTGATTTGGAGGTAAATTCCGTATCATTTCCCAGCAAACAGGAGAACCATTGCAAATTATCATTTTGGGCTTATGGTCTAAAATTTGCTTTTTCAGAAATTCAGTGCAATTATCAATGATATGCCTCTGAATATTTTTTCCATTAACTAAATTTCCGGGGGGAAATGAATCTGAAAAGCATTTTACTAAATCGGTATGGGCTATATTTCTGTCAGGACGCGTCCAATTTTTATACAATTTTTCTGACACTTTTCTAAAATCCCTGAAATATGGGTGTCCATCCGGATTAAATGCGCTGAAATCGTTTACGCTTCGATATTCAATATGTCCGGGTTTATTTTTGGGATTCAATCCAATTATCCAAATATCAGCATCAACATTTCCGTCGATAGCATCTACAGGCGAAAGCTTATGTGTTGACCGAAATTCCAGTCCGTAATGTTTACATTTATCGCAAGTTACATGTATTTTTTTCTTCATAATTTTCTGCTTAATTATTATTCTGTTAATTGTGTTCAGTATGATGGTTTAATAAACCAATAATTTCAATCTGTTTGTTTGGTTTTATATGTGCCAGGGCAGCAATTACTTTTCCGCTGCCGACATCAAGTGATGCAATATGGTTTTCAGTCATGATCTGTGAAATTTTTACTTTATTTTGTAAAAGTAAAAAGCCGGTACGTCAATCCGTGACGCTGTGAATTTTTTCCTACCCATCAAAAGACAGAGCTACAACGTGGATGATGGCAAGGTGACTATTGAGCTTATCTCCTGCAAAGATTCAGCCCCGGGGGTATAAACCGGCTAATCCTCCCTTTTTTTGTTAAGCGTAAAAACATTGTTGTAGTCCCGTTCTGATGGTTTAAATGTGGCGCACTGCTTAACTTGTTTTTTTAAATGTGCCCGGTAAAACAGGGAGTCCCCGTTTTCAATCACATCAACATGGCTTGATATGGTGTTTTTTACAATGCGTTTTATGTCGCTTTTCCGCAGCATTCTGTGATCGCTTAAATAATCAGAAAGGGCAAGCAACAGTTTTCGCTCCCTTTTCAAGGTGATTTCTGCCAGGGCTTTGGCTTTTTCAATGGCATGTTTAATGTCTTCTTCAACATTACCCACCCGGTGATAAGCATCGCCTTCCTCTTTTACCGGAAGGCCATACTTTATCGGGGTTTCACCCATGCCACTATTTTTGTACATCGACGATAAGAATCCGGTGGCCATTTCAATGTCTCCGGATGTGCCGGATGTCAGGTTTTCTTTACCAAAGATCATTTCTTCAGCAACGTAGCCGCCAAGCATCATAGCCACCCGGGGGATGAGTTCCTTACGTGCAATGTATTGCCATGCCAGGCTTGAATACATAAAACCCTGACTATCTGCATCTGAAGTGATCGAGTAAACAACATCCGGTACGGTATTCAGCAACACAACAGAAAGTACCGCGTGGCCACTTTCATGCACTGCTGCAATTGCCTGTACATCATCTTTCCTGATTTGCCGGACGTTTTCCAATGTCATTGAAATATCGGTTTCCGAATGATGGACGGCTTGGTTGTTTTTACGGTAATCACAAGCCAGTTTTTTATGGTTTATTGACAAATAAAGGCTGTCAACATCCAGTGATTGTAAAAATATTTCAGCATACAGAAAACTGATTTTGCTTTTTATTATTTGTTGGATTGATGTGAATATGGGGCGAACACCCTGGGTTGGATAAACGCCTTCGGTGTAAATAATGTCATGAATTGATTCATCAAACACCACTTTTAGTTTAAATGTATCAGTCAGATCCCGGTCGTACTTTTTCAGCTCGTTGTCAATAATTTTCTGATAGGACAATTTGTCCAGGGCCGGATAAATAATGTGAATGTTGCCCAGCCTGGCGATTTGTTCGTCTCTGAAACGGCTCTGTAAGGCTTTCTTTACTTTCGGCACGGTGATATATCGTGAAAGTTTATTGAATTCGTCGGCGTCAATGTCAGCGCTAAAGTTATCGCTCATTGTGTATGCTTCGTCAAGGTTGCCAAGCACAAAAATCAAGGCTTTTGAAAAATTTTTGATTGAGGGTTTTTTCGCTATTTTCAGGACTTTATTCAAAAACCTCATGGTAGCGTTGGCTGATAAGGAGAGCAAAACATCTTCGACGTCTTTTACTAAATGCAGCCCGAGTTGCTCGCCTCCATAATCAATGATGGTAGCATACTCCCTTTCCGGGACAAAAGGCAGGCTTTCGCCTTTTTTACGATTTACCTTCATTTCCTTGCAGTACAATTCAATATTATTGACCACCATTCCGTTTTTCACCTCAACGCCGGCTTTTAGCAGGTACATTAATTTCTTAATTAAATCTTCAAAAGTCCACAAGCCAACTTTCCAATCAACATACTGAATGCGGCCGGAATCAATCATTTCCCATATCAACCGGTTTTTATCATTATCAATTTCCTGACGTAAAGGGCCTGTAACGGTTCGGCTATGCTGTATTTCATCCAGGGCAATGATCACCGGCGATGTATCGTTGTTTTCGCACAACTCATCCAGAGAATCGCTAAAAGAAAAGCTGCCTTCTTTTTGCCCCAGGTCGAACCTGAAAAAATCATCTTCAAAACCAATCAATTCAGCGAGGCGGCTTACCAGGGATGTTTTCCCGACACCCGTCAGCCCCCAAAGGTTAACAACAAGCGGTTTTTCCTGTAAATCCGGCAGGAAATACCAACTGCTGACGTTATCAATGACCTCATCGATGATCTTGTCAATCCCGATAAACTCCTGTTTTAACACTTTTCTTGCCTTTTCAAGTGCTGTCTGTTTTTTAAGAAAGTTAGTTTTTAATTCTGCATTGTTTGCATCCATAGCTAAAATATTTGAAGTTATGATGCATAATGTAATGGGGGGCTTCGCCAAAGTGTGACGGAGTGGGTTTTTGTGTTTCGTGTTTCGGGTTCTGTGTTTCGTGTTTCGTGTTCCGGGTTTCGGGTTTCGGGTTTGGGGTTTGGGGTTTATTATGGGGCGAGGTTTTTACTGTGGCTTTGGTATCTCCTTGAGGAAAACAGGAGACATTTTTCCAAACTATGATGAAGCAGATTGCAGTCTTAAAAACAACTCTGCACAAGCCCTTGCATCGGACAAGGCTTCGTGGTGTTTTAGCTCGATGCCTTCACTGGCACAACAATCGTTTAGTGCCCCGGATGGGTATTTTCTGTTTGGCCTGCAAAGTTTCATGGTACACTCCCATGCGTGCGGGATATTCAACTCGGCATAATCCAACGCATTGTCAGCCATTGTTTTTTGCAAAACAGACCTGTCAAAGGATTCATTGTGGGCAACGACAATCTTGTTGCATAATCGTTTTTTTATTTCAGGGTATATTTCAATAAAATACGGGGCATTTTCGGTATCGCTTGCGGTGAGTCCATGCACATTGGTGCAATACCAATTATATTCATTGTTTGGTGGTTTTACGAGCGAATAGTATTCATCTGTTATTTTACCGTTTTCTACCGTAACAATCCCTACGGCACAAATGTGATGCAGGTATGCGGTTTCAAAATCTATGGCTGTGAAATCTTTCATTATATTATATTTTTTATGGACATGCAATCCGGATTTTTTTATCCTCCAGATTATCATTTAGCGCTCTTTGTCATTTTAATTCTATTTGCAAAAAACATGAGGGCTACGTCAAAACATGTCGCACCTTAATAATTTTTCAGTGTTTTTTTTAAATTTTCTTTTATCTCTTCCGCCAGCCATGCCGGCTCAAGTACCTTCACCTTATCTCCATGTTTCAGAATTTGCTGGGTTAGTTCATAATTAGGAATCACATCAAGCGATATCCTGCATTCCTTTTCATCATCAATCAATACTTGTTGCGATGAATGCAGCGGTAATGTTTTTATGT
Source organism: uncultured Bacteroidales bacterium (assembly GCA_964527535.1). GTDB lineage: Bacteria > Bacteroidota > Bacteroidia > Bacteroidales > ML635J-15 > JAQIBY01. The sequence continues at coordinate 13,412 of CAZGPW010000224.1, read as the reverse complement.
ATTTCCCCTGGGTTGGGGTAAAGGATAAAACCACTGTTTGTACTGTATTTAAGGAATACACCAAACCGATGGTCTGGTTAAAGAGTTCTATGGGATCCAGATCATTATCGGGGGTGAAGGTTTGCGTTTTCACTTCGAGGTTTTCAATTCTGTCAACGCCAAAGGTTCTGAATTCATTGATTCCGCCAACGATTCCCACAACGTACCACCTGTTTTGGTATTCCTTTAACAGATATGGCTTTACATTATATTTTCTCGATTTTTCGGTATGAAAATTAAAATGCGTAAATGATATTTTCCGCTTGTCTTTGATGGCTTTTAAGAGTGGTTTGAGGTTTTCAATTCCTTTTAAACCTCCGCCGGTATCAAATGAGATATGTTTCAAGGCATCTTTGCTTTCATGTAAGCTGTCTGTCAGCAATTCAGCCGTATTCACAATTTCCAGGAAGCGAAAAAAGGATTCAACATTAACACTGATTTCATAATCAATGCAATACCCGTTTTTATGCCTGTCGTATTTTATTTCAATGCCAAATTCAACCCGGATTTGCTCAATATCCCGCTGGATTGTCCTGTCGCCAATTTCAAACCCATGGTCATACAAATAATTTTTAATATCCCGGAAGGAAGGGAAATGTCCCCGTCTGATTTTTTCGATTTCAAGCGTGTATCGTCGTATTGTTCCGTGTTTGGACATAATGTGTTGTTTTTTTGAGTTATAGATAACATCTGCCAATAGGGAGAACATCAAAAGTAATGATAAAAGAATAAACAAATATCAAATATCGGATAAATTCCAATATTCAATAATTGAAATTTCAACGCGTGTGCGTTACCGGCTGATTATTTCATTAAATTTCTCTTATTTCACCATCATTCATTTCCAATATGGGTGTCGTAAAAATATGCTTATACTCACCCCCGCTAAACGTGTGAATCGGGACTATTTTTTTTGGTTTCAAGGCATCCACCATTTGTTTTAGGGTTTCCGTGTCTGCGTGGCCGCTGGTATGAATTTTATGTATCGTAAAATTGCGGTTTGCCAGGTAATCAAGGAATTTTTTGGTGCCCGGTTTTTGCAAATACCCTTCCCACATCGAATAAACCAGGTTGCCGCCATCTATGCCGTTAATGTGTTCTAAATCCTTCTGCATGGACGGCCTTACTGGCATTACAGTTTTGTCAGCCTGCAGGCTTATTTCTTCTTTGGTGATTTTATAATCTTTGAATTGAGACAAGATTTGCTCATGGCCTTCGTTTTTTAATCGCCTGCATGTGTAATATGGAAACATTACCTTCACATTCTCAAACCCTTTTGAAGGAAAAGGAATTTTAGCATATTCTGATAATTCATTGAGAATCGCTGCTACATAAACATCAACGACAAAAATTTTATTGGTTTTTATGCAAGCCCTGTAAATTGAAACAATCCTATCAATATTTTGTCCTGACGTGTATATTAAATTGATTTTATTTTGTTGTTGAAAGACTTTTGTTAATTCATTTTCTATTTCTGTTTCCGTTTTGAACGGCTTGCTTTCTCTTCCGATGGTGGTGCCTTCAAGCAGCAAATAGTCCACGTTCTGCGGGGCATTGTGCGTAAACCATTTAAAAGCGTTTGCTTTTCTGCCGTGGTTTCTGAAATCACCTGAGTAAAACAGGCTTTTACCTTCGGCTTCAACCAAAAACGAGTATGCATCAAAAGCGGAATGGTCAGCCCAATACGGGGTTACTGCAATATCGCCGATGTGAAATTTCTCCCCTTTTTCAAAGTAATTTGTGTGTTTCAGATGGACTTCTTGTGGTGTAAACACATTATTGAGTTCAATGATTTTCGCTGTTGCTTTGCCCAGATGGTACTGAACATCATCGTGTATAAAATTGGCCAGCCCGTAATGGTCCTGATGGGCATGGGATATGATTACAGCATCAATCAACTTGCCGGTTTCGCCCTTATAAAGCCCTTTAATATCAGGCAAAACACCGCGTTGAATCAATTCATGGTGGGATAAATCCTTGTATTTACCAAAATCAAATTCTTTTCCGTCTTTTTCCACCAGGGGCATGCCAAAATCGAGCAATATCCTTGTGTTTTCAGTCCGGACTTCCACGCAGGAGCCACCTATTTCTTTGGTGCCGCGGTGGATTTTAAATGATAATATCATCAACAAATAACTCTAAAGTAAAATATTTTATTTCAAGAGCAAGTGCTAATGCTTTTAATTTAGGTCTCTCTCCCAATTCAACATCTTCCAATTCATCGTAAGCTTTACATTTTGGAACAACTAGTACAGCTGGCTTAACATTTATTTCTGTTGAATCAATATGATTGTAAATTTTGTTTAAAATGAATTTTTGGTTATTAAAAAAGTCATCTATTAACTTAATTTTATCTACAATTTTGTAATAGGTATAACTTTCAAGGCTTGCTCTTAATAAAGTTTCGGAATTTCCATCGTATTTAAGCTCAATTAAATATAACGACTTGGTTTTTTCATTAAATGATATTAAATCAATCTTTCCTAATCCCTTATCTGCTCTTGTATCTTTTAATGGTATTTGATAGTCTTTTATCAATCCTAATCCGTCCAATTTTAGCCCTGTTAACCGTTTTGCAAAGTTCTCTTCATTTCGATTACTATTACAAATATCCATTTCAATATTGCAGTGATTTTCTCTAAAATATGTCTCAGCTCTTGTTATTGTTGATGCTTTGTCATATTCTTTTAAGTTGCGTAATAATTCATTTGCAACAATCTCAGAATACAATTCATTCGTATCTTTGGTTGTCCCAGACCAATTTACACATTTTGACTTGTAAAGATTTTCAATACTAGAAAATTCCTTTTTCAATTCAATGATTGTTTCGTTTCTCGTTTTTTTCATCTTTTATTCTCCTTTTATTTTGGTTTTAAAATGCCCTGCAACTCGTTTATAGAACCACTCTGCCCCTTTTCAAACCTGCAAAAATTATCAATCGCTCACTTTTGGTCAGAATAATCAACCAAATATAGTAAAAATATTTGAAAAAAAATGATGTGGATAAAAATCTGAAAATCTGGAAAGCTACTGTTAGAATAGGAGTATGGAGTAAATTATGGTAGTAGATGGCGTACGGGTCTGTATTTGATTATATGGCGTTTTTATTCATTAATCCATTCAGGTGTCATAATTCTTAACGCTTCTTTTATTCCTGAACATTCATAAATTGGATAGCTGACCCGTAAGTCATTCAGATTGAAATATGCTTTTAATGCATATTCATTATTATTTTTAATGTATGTCCCATACCTTAATCCATCAGTTACAATTAGGCGCTTACAATTAGGTTTTCCTTGTGCATATCCTTGAGCCTGACTCTTAGCTGTCAAACAAGCGTTTCCTTTTTTCTTTACTTCTACAACTACTGATAAATTTTTGTCTATTCTTGGTAATTGGTCAAATAAAGCCAAGTCCACATTATGCCATTCTATTGCCATTTTTTGAGGGGTCCAGCCTAATGCTCTTAAAATTGGCACTACCAAATATGATACAGTCTCAAACTCGGATGGAGTTGTTGTGCGAAGATACCATTTTGCAATTCTTTTCAATTCGTCAAATACTTTGGTTAAATTTTCAATTGAATTACTTGATATGCCTTGCTCAAAAAGATATTGTGCGATTTCATTTTGGTCAGTGGAATGTCCTGCTTTTGGCAGTTCAACAGGCATTTTATTATGTTTTTCCTCTGGAATATCAAGCTGCCTTAACCAATCTTTTACAATTTCAGAAGTCATTAATTGAGTTGTATCACCTAATTTAAGAGCATATGTTTTAAATTTTTTAGGATTATCAATTCCATTCCATAACCATTTTACACGTCTCACATGTTGTAAATCCCAACCATCAACATCTCCAAAACATTCATGCCATTCATATTCTCCGACAATTTGACCGACTCCAAGGATTGTATTTGTTCCTAATCGAAGAACAACAATATCTCCGTCTTTAATTTTGTTTGCAAACCGTTTAATATCGGTTAGTTTTCTTGATTTCCATCCAATATTTTTGAGCCTTTTTATGCAATCAGGATACTCACCTGCATAGCCAGGCCCGCTTAAAATAGCATCCCATTTTAAGCAAATATTTGAATGATTCCTGTTAGTATCGCCACAGGCTTGCTGCCATATTGTTTTGTTTTCAATGTTCATGTTTCAATTGCTTTAAGAATTGTTAAAAATATGATTCTTAGAATTAATATTTTACATTGGGTTGCATATGTAGAACTCATTTACAAAACCACTCCACCCCTTTTCAAACCTGCAAAACTTTTCAAGCGGTTCACATCCGGTTTTATCACCATTCAAACATACAAAAATTATGGGAGAAAATAAAGCGGTGTGGAAAAAAATGGAAAAAATCAATGATACATCTGTCAATAAAATATGCAACGAAGGCTTGTGTTGCAGCGTTGAGAATGGACGACAGTTCGGCAACGCTTGTTTCGACACCGCTCAACACATCGCACTACATCGCCTGACTGGTGATTTGCGACTAACCGGTGCTGCCTGAGGAGGCTGTGGGGTTTTTGCCGTCATCCGGCGGTACAGGTTTGAAAGCGGAGATGCTTGAGAGGATGCCGGGGTGAGCGGGAAAAGGTTTGGGTAGCAGTTGTATTCCTGAATATTAAAAAAGGTAATTATTACATTTACAAGCTTTTATGTTTGAATTCATAAAGCCAATCTAACGCTCCCTCTGTTTTTTCCCAAATTGGCCATGCTTCATAAACATAAGATATTGCTTCGTTTTTATCTCCTATTCCAATATATTGCGGTAATTCATCAGGCATTTGTTTAATTCCTAACATATAGTCAATTACGAATTTATTACTTTTATATGCATTCAATAATTCTTTATCACTTTTTGTTGTCTGTCCTGATTTTTTAAAGTGATATAACGCATTGTTATAATTCCAAACCGCACTATCTTCTTCTTCGGTATTTTTCAAGAAGTTTTGAAATCCGGACAAGTCATTTTTACCCAGTAATAATGTTGATAACAAATACCTCACTCCCTGATTGTCATTTGGATTTAATTCCAACATTTCTTCATAAATTTCAATTGCTTTATCAACTTCATTTTTGGCATACAAACAGGCTGCAAGCCCAGCTTTAGCTCGCATATACGGCCGTGTTTCAATCATTCCCCAGAAATACCCTTTTTCTTCCTTGAAAAATTTCTTTCCAAGTGTCTTTTCACCCGCTCTAATTGCTTTTTCAAACATTAATATTGCTTTGTCAATGTCCTTTTCTATACCTGCAAGATAATTATAAGCATCTGCATTATTTGGGTCAAGTTCAAGAGCCTGTTTTACTAATTTCTTGCCTTTTGAAACAGGTTGCTCGTATGCGTCAAAAACTAAATCCTGTGAGCGTCCTTTTTTATCAGTTCTTTCGGGTAAATCATCAAGGCTTTTTCCCTGCATATTTTTTAAGAAATCATTGATCTCGTCCGTAGTTTCAAATCCTTGCTTCTTAATTTCTTCCATTAACTTTGCAAGTTCTTTTTCTGTATTCATTCTATCAATATTTTTATTTTTGCTCATAGTTTCATATGTTTATTTTTAATTTTCAACGGTCATAACCTGTCCCGGTGACCCGCCGGGATGCAACCTCCATTTATGTCACTGCTGTTGTTCAATCGCATTCCAGCGAATAATCATCAGTGTGTGTTAATGTTTTTCTCATGGAGGTTTCTTATTATTTTGTGCAACTCATTTATAAAACCACGCCATCCATCAAACCTGCAAAACTTTTAAAGGGTTTCGCATCTTTTTTTAATCACATTGGAGGATACGCCTTATTGCAGGCATACAATGCTCCCTTTATTGTTCCGTCAAGATACTCAATTCCTGGAAATAAGAATTCATCATTATCATATGTGTCAGAACTGTATTTGTAAATTGCGAATTCCCAATCATTCATATCTCCTGAATATGTTAATCTCGCTATAGGAGAAACCGTTTTATATTTCTTAATATTTATGTGTCAAGTTTCACAAGGTTGTTTATGAAAACTTGGTTTATCATTTTGCTTCAAAGTTAATATTTTATTTTTAAACTCCAAAGGAGTTTGATTAAAAATTTCAGGTTTCAGTTCAAACCATTTTTCAATAGCCTGGTAAGGCGTTTTTACGTTTAGCTCCTTTCTTAAACTCCCATGCCTTCTGTATAATATGTAATGTAAAAGAAAAGCCATTAGATCATCATTCATTTCTTTTTTGTTTTTATATTCTTCTTTAAGAATAGTTCCCTTTTTTATTGTGCCGTTTGCTCTTTCAACCATACCGTTTGTTTTAGGAGTGTTAGGTTTAGTAAGCCTATGATCAATATTATTTTTTTCACAGGCTTCATCAAGTTTAGATGCTTTTTTACAAAGGTTCCCTTTTTTAGACTTGATAAGCCTATTAGTAAATTCAAGACCATTGTCTGTTAAAACATGGGTTATTTCAAAAGGGAAAAAAGATAAACACTCATTCATAAAATCTTTTGCATTTTCTGATGTCTTAGCATCATATACTTTAAAGAATAAAGTTCTGGTAGCCCTATCAATAGCAACAAATAGGTAACTTTTTTGTCCATCAAATTTAGGCAAATAGGTTACATCTATATGAAGAAATCCAGGATCATATTCTTTAAACTTTTTTGCCTTTTCTCGTTCTTTTTGTGGTACTTTATTTATCTCTTTCCTACAGAACGTTCTGTAAACAGAACTTCTGGTAATATTTTGATTTGTTTCTAAAAGTATTTCCCAGACCTCATCCAAAGGAAGCCATGTTGTTTGTCTTATAGATATAGCCAAACTTTGTTCTAATTGATTTAAAGCATATACTATCTTATTGGGACGAGAGCTCTTATCTTCAATTTTTTCTCTATGCCTCCACTTACTGATGGTTGCAGTAGAAGTATTATAAAGATTAGCTAATTCATAATTTTTCAAAGAACTTTTTTTTATTTCTCTACGATTGTGTAGATTTGTTACTGCGTTCGAATGATACTCTTGTTTCATAATGACTTGTTTTTATTAGTTAATAAAGAAAATTAAAATTAATAAAACAAGTCTTCATTCGGACGCTTTCATCTCTCTAATTGTTACGTTTCGCTACGCTTCACTTCACAATTAGAGAGATGAAAAACATCAACAACGTGGTGAAACTTCACAGGTAATAAACCAATTAAATCTACCAGAGCTTCATTTAAAAGCGAACAACCTTACGAACTTGCTTTGTATTGTGGTAAGTATGATGTTAATAATGATGGTCAGGTTATAATTCTAAACCCAAATTTCACTCCTGATGAAATCAATCAGTTTTCAAATATTATAGCTTCTTATAAGCAATATTATGAACAAAAGTTAAACATAAATTATAATCAAACGCCTGTATTTGTAAATACTACACCCACTTCACTTAACGATGCTTTTCTTTTTGTGTCTTTTCCAACCATTATGGACATAGGATGGGGACAAAACGGAATGAGTTCATTTTTTGATCAGGAACAACAGAAGCGGTATAAACAATTTTACGCTCACGAACTTGGTCACTATTATTTTGGAACCTATAAAGATTTTAATTCCGAATTAGGCGATATGATGGCTGAAGGGTTTACCGAATATATATCATTAAAACTAACAGAAGAGATAGAAGGGAAAGTTTTTTACAAAACAATACTGCAGGAAAAAATTAACCGGTTGGAGAATTTTAATCCAACACCATTTTCAAAAGTAAAATCCATCAGCGACATTGAAAACAGACAAACTTATGTATATGATTACGCCCCTGTAATTTTCATTGCGGTAGAGAAAGAAATTGGCAAAAAGAAAATGTGGGAATGGATAACTAATTTGTTAAAAACAAAAACAGAATTAACAAATTATGATTTCTTAATGACAACCTTGAAAAATACCATAAAGGATGATAAAAAAGCTGAATTTATTTCAATTGCATATTTTACCAATGAAAATTCAACTAAAAATGCTTTGAAACAACTTAAAAACAATTAAAACTGCCAGTATCAACGATTTTTCAAACAAAAGCAGAGGTCATGCTTCTAAGAAAATGTAGTGTTCAATCCAATAGCCCATTTGCACAGCTTATATTATTCTGCTATTTTTAACACATGATTTTTAAACCCGGTAAAAAGAAAAAAGACGTGGCACTGGTTCTATCAAGCGGCGGTGCCAGAGGTATTGCTCATATTGGCGTGATCAATGCGCTTGAAAAGCACGGCTACAACATTACATCCATTTCAGGGTCCAGCATGGGAGCACTTGTTGGCGGCATTTATGCTGCCGGCAGATTAAAGACACTGGAAGACTGGGTGAAAAACCTTACCAAAATGGATGTGTTTAAGCTTATGGATTTCACCATCAGTGCCAGCGGTTTGATGAAAGGCGAAAAACTTATCGCTGAGCTGGAAGACATGATCCCGGACAGAAACATCGAAGACCTTGATATGCCTTACTGTGCCGTTGCTACTGATATCATCAATGAAGAAGAAGTGGTTTTTAACAAAGGCAAGCTCTACGATGCCATCAGGGCTTCCATTTCCATACCAACCGTGCTCAAGCCTCATGTTATGGACGGGCGGCACCTTGTGGATGGCGGCGTTATGAATCCCATCCCTTCAAACAGGGTTGAACGCAGTAAAAGTGATCTCCTGGTGGTTTCCAATGTAAACAGCAGGTTAGAAAAAAGCAGGGAAAAACCATCAACCCCGGAAGAACCCCCAAAGCCTGACATTTCAGTGCCCGAAGATGTTAACATGGCAAGAAAAGCCATCATCAGTTTACAGCAAAACTTTAACAAGATTGTATCCCCCACGAGCAAAAATAACATTGGCATCTTTAACCTGATGAACAGATCCATAGCCCTTATGCTTCGGATAATCTCAGAAAACACGCTGAGCGAATATCCACCCGACATCCTGGTTGAAACCGACAGAAATAAATACGGGACTTTTGATTTTTACAAAGCTTCTGAAATCATAGAGTACGGGGAAAAAGCATGCGAGAAAGCCATTAAAGACACTAAAAAAACATGACCAATGCAAATGCACAGGCCATGAATATTATTCAAAAATTTTATGTTTTTAAGATATATTAAAGGAACTTCCGTTAATTTACAATCAATTTTAAAGTTTGTTCCTTTTCTGTTGTCTTGATATTTAACAAATAATAACCTTCAGGTAATCCTTTGACATTGAATCGAGCTCTTTTTGAATGCAGGTTTTTGGTTTTAAGTACCCGTCCGGTGATATCATAAAGTACACACGCTGTGATATTATGGGCAGCATCAATGTTCACGTATGTGTTTGCCGGGTTGGGATAAACGTCAATATTATTGCTAGAATTTACCATGATTCCGGTTTCTTCATCCACAATAATATTCTTTTCAGCCATCAGGTCGTTAGGATTTGTAATGCCTGTTGTCAATACAAGATCACCATACATGGTATAAGCATTAGCGGTATTGCCATCGTAATTGCCTTCATACCAATTTACATCCAGGATTTCTGTTTCCGATCCGTCCAATGTAACTTCAACCGTTGCAGGAAGAGGTAAGTCAGCAAAATCAGTACCAAATGGGACAGTGTCCGGGTCTAAGGTTTCTACCTCAGTGACTATCTTTTCTTCATCCACAATAATATTCTTTTCGGCCGCCAGTCCGGAAGGATTAATAATGCCTGGTACCAATTCCAGATCACCCTCCATGGCATAAACACCAGTGGTATTGCCATCATAACTACCTTCAAGCCAGGTTACATCCAGGATTTCCGTATCAGAATTCTCCAATGTGACTTCAACCGTTGCAGGAAGGGGTAAATCAACAAAATCAGTACCATAAGGAACGGTATCCGGGTCTAAAGATTCTACAGAGACAATCTCCAGATCCGGGATATCTTCAAGCCAAAGGCTGTCAACTGCGATATAACTTCCCTCAACAAAGGTATTAATATCAATCAAACAAGAGGAAGAAACAATGATGTTCATTGAATCCGGATTTTCAGTGGATGACCATTCAATGGGAACTTCAAATTCTGTCCATGTGTTGACTTCTTCGGTAAAATATATATATCCCTCCCCGATGGTATCACGCTCGAGGGTAGAAGTGTTCCATTTAGATATTCCTATCATTATTGAAGCAGAATCATTGACTCCTGGTGAGGTTTTATAATAACCTTTTAAAAGGTCCGGCCTGTCAGTAAAGGGGATTCCGCCTTCAATTGTTGCACTCATTTGAATCTCATCAATAATAATTTCGCCCAGGGTGATAATACCTGCCATTGAAATATCACCATACATGGTGGATTCTGTAATGGTAGTTAATCCGGCAGCAAAATTTCCACTGTAAACATCCGTATCCAGTGGCTCAACCGCTGTAAATTGTGTGCCTATGATTTCCTTATTTGAGGTATCCCATTCATCCGGATCATTGCCTGTCCAGTTTTCAAAATCATTATTGGGAATGTCCTGCGTGAACCCGCCTAAACATAAGGCTGCTAAAATTGTAAAAAGTGTAATTTTTTTAATCATAATAATAAATTCATTAGTTTGTGTTTAGTTACTTTACACAAAATTATAAAAAACATTTAGAATGACAATTAAAATCGTACTCAAATTTAAAATTAATACACACTCTCTATCTATTCTTTCAGGTTGAATAATATTAAAAGCAAACAAAAAGCCGTTTCCCACAAGAAACGGCTTTTGCTGAAAAAATATAAATACCATTAAAATTTACGCTCTTTGATGCGGGATTTTTTGCCCGTAAGCTTACGCAGATAAAAGATACGTGCGCGTCTGACTTTACCGTGCTTATTCACTATTATACTGTCAATAAACGGCGAATACATTGGAAAAATACGCTCTACACCGTATCCACCTGACGCTTTTCTGACAGTAAAGGTTTTGTTCATGCCATCACCCTTTTTCTGCAAAACCACGCCGCGAAATCCCTGGATACGCTCTTTGTTACCTTCCCTGATTTTATAATTTACCGTTATTGTATCCCCTGCATTGAATTCAGGATAATCAATTTCCCTTTTATATTCTTTTTCAACAGCCTTTAGTAAATCCATTACATTCAATTTTTAATTTTTGTTCAATTTTCGGACTGCAATATTACAAATAATTTTTTATTTAATACATCAAATTACAAAATTCTTTTTTTTATGTAACCTTCTGATATCAATTTAATTACCACACAAAAAATAAAATCAGATATTTTAATCAATACCATCAGGGGTTCTAATCCACTGATTCAACATAATCTGATTTTCAAAATAAATACGCAGCTACAATCATTCTTCTTCAGTTGGCATCAAAAACTGGTTTCCTGTATCTTCGATAATACGCCGGTACCATTCTTCACCATATCCAGGATGTTCCAGTTCAGGGTTAACGTATTTATAATTTTCTTTCGGCTCAGCCTTCCTCTTTATATTGCCATCCATGTATTTGGTAAACAAATATTTAAACAACTCCCGCCATCTCTCTACTGTTTGGTTGGCTGTGTTTACTGAATACTTGGTGGCAACGGTAATTGCCTTTTCAGGACTCTCCTTGTACAATTCTTTCAGATCGTCTTCCATGTTTTTCACTTCACTGATATATCTCTTTTCAAGCTCCAGTTGGACTTCACGTATCTCAGGCTGGATAATATTATAGCGAGTGTATGCAAAATTGGATACCAGATTAAACACCCAGAATGCTGCATCCCATTCAAACTCCATCATGCTGCCATTGCCAACAGCATAAGCATCCGGCACTTTAGTACTACCACAAAGTATCGGAACATATACGGTAGAAGCAGCATCATCCACAGAAAACCAGTTAACACCACCTATGGGATCAGGCATCCAGCTTTTGAGCTGAGCCACAAATGAAAAACCGGTTTGCTGAGTGGCTGTTGCACGTTCGTTTACATAGGTTTTGTCATCAACTTCCCATGTAAGCGGACGCCAGCGGTAAGGATTACCAAAAGGCCCTGCACCAATGTCATCACGCATATCAAGCTCTGTTCCTTCGAGGTGATTCCGCATGTTATCCATCACCGTATGTACATCAATTTTTTCGTCGGGTTTTATCCATAATGGCATGCGGTTGGTGGCATAGTCGTGTTTTCCGTGTTCAATGTTTCCTTTGGCATATTCCCAGTATTCATCCATACCGGATGCTACATCATCAAAAAATGCCCACACGCGGATTTCGCAAAAACGCGCACCGCCAAAACCAACAGGAGCATACGTATCTGAAAAACTGAACTCTTCCTCCTTGCCATCAAAATATCCCTGATCACGGGCAAAACTTATCACATCCTCAGAATGAAAGGTGGTTTGTTCTTCATCAAACCAGTTGTTCTTTTTTACTTTGGGGAAGGTGGTGATTCTTGCCTGATTGGCATGAGCACAGACATAACCATCCGGCACCATACGTGCTACCCATACTGTACCAGTATTTCCGGGGCCTTTGCCAATCATTTCCATTATCCACACTTCATTGGGATCGGCAATGGAAAAAGACTCTCCAACGCTGTAAAAGCCATACTCATCCACCAATTCAGTCATCACCTTTATGGCTTCACGTGCGGTTTTAGCTCTTTGCAGGGTGATATACATCAAATTACCATAATCCATAATGGCTGTTGTATCCCGTAGTTCGCTTCTTCCGCCATAAGTGGTTTCTCCGATGGCAACCTGGTGTTCGTTGACATTGCCAATTACGCTGTATGTATGTTCCACCTGCGGAATTTCACCCAGAAATTTTCCGGTATCCCATTCATAAATTTTCATCATGCTGCCTTTTGGATAATCTTTGGCAGGCCGGAAATACAATTCGCCATACAAAACATGGCTGTCGGCTGCATAAGTAATCATGGTTGAACCATCTTTGGATGCAGCTTTTGTCACCAGAAAATTAGTACACGCATCAGAGCTACTAACACCGCTAAACAAAATCCCGGCGGTCAAAATCAAACCAATAAAAAACATTTTTTTCATAATTTTTTCTTTTTAAAATTTTTGTGCAAAATATAAAAAATATCCTTCCTGACATAATCGGGAAATATCAAACCATGGAATAAATTCTTAAACCTTACAACATCCTCAAGTGGCATAAAGTTCAGCCATTCTGTAAACTCATCAGAGCATAAAGAGGGTTGTTTGTGCATCAATTTTTTTAAATTGTGGCATGGTTTTTAGCGTAAAATTGTAAAAAACACCTGCCAAACGGGCGTCTGGCAGATGTTTGGGAAGAATAGAGGGGGTAATAAGGGCTGCTAAGTTAAAAAAAATTATCCTTTAATCCAAAAATATTTATGCTTTTTTATGCATCATTCAAACCCAGCGGGATGATCATCTCCCCGAAACCACCATT
>CAZGPW010000223.1:0-1589 GCA_964527535.1 uncultured Bacteroidales bacterium | reverse complement strand
AGAACACATAGGAATTCACATAGGATTAGCAATAAAAATCATATAGTGTCATGTCAAGCCAAATATGATGGTTAAGTCGAAAATATTTTTTCATGGTGGATTAAAGCTTTACCCATTAAATTGGCAGTAGAACCAACGTAATACCAAGTTGCGTTCACTTCGGCTTTGCTTGCTTCGACTTCGCTTGCTTCGACTTCGCTCAGCACATCGCAGCACATCGCAATACACCGCAATACACCGCAGTACATTGCAAATGTATAATTTTTAATATTATTATAACTGTTATTGACAATTTTAAAATACTTGATTAATTATACCGATGATGTTCATGCCATTCTTTATGTGGTAAGTTTTTCATGCGGCCTGACGGAGGCCGGTATCCTGCCCTGCTGTATGGCGTGCTGTTGACCGCCAGGCAGATTGACCGGAGGAAAATCCTGTCGGGGCGGATTTCAACAGCCGGCATACAGCAGGGGAGATAAAGGCCGCAGGCAGTTAAGCCGCCCATATTATACAAACAAAAAAAGCTTATCACATTCGCCTCAAACAGGCTTCCAGTCCTTTCTGCCAGTGAGGGATGGTATAGTTAAACCTTGATTCAAAGGCGGCCTTGCTCATCACGGAATATGGAGGACGTTTAGCCGGGGTGGGAAATTGATCACTGGTAACAGGATTGACCCTGCAAGTAAGATTCGAAGATTGCATTATCTGCCAGGCAAAATCATACCATGAACACAGGCCCTGGTTTGAAAAATGGTAAATGCCTCCCTCCCATGTACTTTTCGCCTGCCAACGGTTCATTACATGGATTATGGCATCAGCCAAATGCCCTGCATACGTCGGTGACCCCACCTGATCATACACAACACCGATCTGGTCTTTTTCTTTTCCCAGCCTGAGCATGGTTTTTAAAAAATTACCACCATAGGGCGAATACAGCCATGAGGTGCGCAAAATAAGGGCTTCAGGTAACTGATTCAGGAGGTTTTGCTCTCCCTGTAATTTTGTGTTACCATAAACGCTTACCGGATTGGTTGTGTCGTTTTCCGTATATGGCCGGTTGGCCTCGCCACTGAATACATAATCGGTGCTTATGTGCACCATGCTTGCGTTGTGCTGCTTACACAATTTTCCTAAAAAGCCCGGCACATCGGCGTTGAGCATTTTTGCATTATCTGTATCCGATTCAGCTTTATCAACCGCCGTATAGGCAGCACAGTTGATGACCACATCCGGCTTTTCCGACGCAAAAAAATGGGTAACTGCCATTTCATCCGTAAGATCGAGCTCTTCAACATCCGTGAAGATACATTCAGCATTCGCAAATTCGTTTTTTCTTTTCCTCAGGCTGCTTCCAAGTTGCCCATTGGCTCCGGTGATAAGTATTTTTTCCATCTGTTAGGATTTAAAATTGTAACAAAATTAAACAAAATAATGATACCCTTTTGGGGTTGTAATACCAAGTTGCGTTCAAACCTGTCTGGCGCCAAGCAAGTTTACAATATTCAATATTATTATTGATTTAATTGACATTTTTAAGAGATTGAATATCGGTATAAAGATAAAAAGTTAGGTGTAATGTTGTCGGG
>CAZGPW010000222.1:0-2636 GCA_964527535.1 uncultured Bacteroidales bacterium | reverse complement strand
TATTACTAATTTTAAAATTTTATGTAATTTTGAATAATATTAACAATGAATTTATGTTAACATTTGATTATCAATGCTTTAAATTTTAGAAGTCCCCTTCAAAATATTCCTAATTTTGTGTGAAATATAAATTGAATTTCCCATTAAGTTTTTTGGCAATTATGAAATACCTTAATATAATATCACCGGTGTTAAAAGCATGGTTATGCAGTATTAGTCAGCGAAAACACATACTGTCTATTGTGTTTATTGTTTTTATGGCAGGAAATGCCTTTACGCAAGAAAGCGATTACTGGGTATTTTTCAAAGATAAGGCTGGCGTGGATTTTAATCCGGAGGCCTGGTTTTCTGAGAAAGCACTAGAACGCCGTTATATGCAGGGAATCGATATTTCAGAAACAGATATGCCTGTGGTACCGGTGTATCTCAAAGCGGTGACGGGTATTGCAAGCGAAACATTGGGATGTAGCCGGTGGTTCAACGCTGCATACATCAAAGCAAATGACATACAGGTGAATAACATCAGGGAATTGCCGTTTGTCAATGCTGTTGAACCGGCTGTTGTGTGGGAGCAAAGTCCTTATGCCTCATCGGGTATGTTGGGGACAGATAATGAAGACTTGCGTTGCAAACAACTTGGTATGTTTTTTCCTGACATTTTGGAAGAAAAAGAACTCAGTGGCAAAGAGGTACGAATTGCTGTATTGGATGGAGGGTTTCCGGGGGTAGATACACATCCTGCTTTTGCTCATTTGCGCGAAAATGGTCAGATTATCAACGTACACGATTTTGTCAAAGATAAAGAAACCGTATTTCATGGCAGCAGGCATGGCACTATGGTGCTGAGTTGCATCGCCGGCAGGCACGATAACGATAATATGGGATTGGCACAAGATGCCCAATTTTTACTGGCACGTACCGAAAAGAATTTTGAACCGTACAAAGAAGAAATTTACTGGATGGAAGCTATGGAATGGGCTGACAAGGAGGGAGCCGACATCATTAATTCGTCCCTGGGATATACATATCACCGCTATTTTAAAAATGCCATGGACGGCAAAACCAGCTTGGTGAGCAAAGCTGCCAACATGGCGGCATCCAAAGGCATTCTCGTTGTCAACGCTGCAGGAAATTCAGGTACTGATTCATGGTATGTGATAGGAACCCCCGCAGATGCCGACAGCATACTTTCTGTAGGTGGTGTTGACCCTGATGATCATTTACATATCAGTTTCAGTTCTTATGGTCCTACTGCTGACGGACGGTTAAAACCAAATGTGTGTGCCGCTGGAAAAGCATTTGTGGCCAATAAGAAAGGATATACAACAGCTTCAGGTACTTCTTTTGCTTCTCCGCTTACATGTGGCTTTGCTGCATGCGTAAAACAAGCTTTTCCCGAATACAGTGTCATGGAATTGATTGATGTTATTCAGAAATCTGCAAGTTTGTACCCTTATTATGACTATGCTCACGGATATGGCATACCAAATGCTTATAAATTATTTTCTGGCAACAAGCAGACAGACCCGACATTTGAACTTCTGGAAAACGACAACACTTACGCTGTGCATATTCCCGACAATGTTTTCAATGGTACCGGCATGCATAATTCAACGCATTTGTTTTATCATCTTGCCGGCAATGAGGGAAAACTTAAGTCTTACAGAGTGATAAAAGTGTACAAGAATACCCCCCTGGAAATCAGCAGAGATGAATTAAGAAATAAACTGCTCAGGATACATTATCTGGGTTACACATTAGAAAAACAATTTTGATATGATACGTATATTATTTTTTTCAGCATGGATGTTAATCGTTATTACAGGTGTATCAGCACAAACGATAGTCATTTCTGAAGATAATCCTGACAGGGTTTATGAAGAAACAGACTGGGGGCCGAACAAACAGCATTTTGGCTATTGGTTTGTCAATTATGGAATGCCGGTGCCCATAACAACAGAGAATCATCTGAAAACAATGGCTTCAGGGCACTGGAATGCAGGTTATGCGTACAAAATCCGGATGTTTAGTTTTATGGACATTGCCGCAGAGTTGTCATACAGCAACTATTTTTATGCATTAAATAAAGATGCTCGGGAAAATGTAATATGGCCGGGCATAAGCTGGGATAAAATCAGGACAAAACAGAATGGGTTGAAAGCTTCGATGTTTTTTCGCCTGTACATGAACCCCAAACGGGGAAATTATTTTGGGACTTATATTGATGTGGGTGGTTTTGTTGATTATCACTTAAGTTCAGGCTGGGTTTACAAGTATAAAGATGATGAGGTAAAAAGGATGGAGCGCATTCGCCATGACGATGATTTTGAAACCTTCAGTTACGGGCCGGTGTTTGCTATAGGGCGTGACCAGTTTTCTTTGTTTGTGCAATACAACTTACAAGATGTTATCACGGGGACAACCAGGTATCCTGACATGCCACATTTCATTGTTGGACTGAAACTCAATTTGTATTCTGCTTTTTAGTTCCCAGTAAAAATAATCACGCTAAACAAAAAGCAACTGGAAAAGTTACATGTAACGGATTTTACTTACACAACCTCCTGGCTATCAACCATAAGCTTCATATTTTTTAACAAATGTAGCAACTAATCCATAATTTTTATCAACAATTA
>CAZGPW010000221.1:0-5395 GCA_964527535.1 uncultured Bacteroidales bacterium | reverse complement strand
CATGGTCTGTAGATGTAAAACCATCAGGCCCTGTCCATGACCACGACACGGCATCGCCTCCTGTTTCTGTCAGCGAGAGTGTTTCACCTGCACATACCGGCGAATTGCTCCCGGCAATCGCATCCGGATGATCATTCACGGCCAGTTCATAACTTTCTGTTGCGCTTGTGCAAGGGGATCCCAGTGGGTTGTCTGTGGCAAAGCTAATGGTTACCAGCGCACTGGCATCTGCAGGATCAGGCGTATAGGTGAATTCAAACGGGGAGGATGTAAAATTACTTGCATCCAGTGTTCCACTTCCATCGTGGGATAAATTCACTTCGGTGGCGCTGCCGCCAAAGCTGTTGCCGCTTACGGTTACCGGGTTGATTCCACATACAGCGCCGGAGGTGGAATTCAGTGTCAGGGTAGGCGGGTCGGCGCAACCGCAATCAAGATCAATGGGTGCACTTTCTGCTGTACAACCGGTGGTGGTGTTTGATACCGTGACAACGTAGATACCATTATCCAGAGAGCCAAAACTGGCACTCGATTGATAACCGGTGCCGATGTCATATTCGTATTCTCCGCCGGTAGGGCTTGTGACCGTGATGATACCGCTGCCGGCACCGCCGGAACAGTCGGTATCTACTACCGGGGTTGACGGTGTTGTGTTGACCGTCACGCTTACATTGTCTGTGTTGGTGCAGCCGTTGACATCGGTGACTTCTACTGTGTAAGTCCCGTCTGCAGCAGTAGTGGCTGAGGTGATGGTTGGATTCTGACTGTTTGAAGAAAAACTGTCGGGGCCGCTCCAGCTCCAGGAGTCTGCATCGCCGCCGGATTCTGTCAGGTTAACATCCTCACCCTCGCATACCGGAGAGTTGCTGCCGGCGTTGGCTGTGGGGGTGGGATTAACAGTAACCGTTGCTGATTCACAGGAGGTGGTGTTGCAATCGCCTTCGGCCCTGACGTAATAGCTTGTACTTGAAGCCGGAGAAACGTTTATTGATGAGCCGCTGCCCACCGCAGTTCCGCCACAGGAGCCGGAGTACCATTCCCATGAGGCGCCTGTTCCAAGGCTTCCCCCGGATACAGAAAGGGTTGTGTTATCTCCCGGGCAAATGCTTGTGATGCCTGTAATTGCGTCGGGAGCGGTGGATTCTGTATCTACGGTAACGGTTGTGCTTACACAGGATGTGTTATTGCATGTGCCTTCTGCCCTGACGTAATATGTTGTGGATGAAGACGGGCTGACGGAAACGGAGGTTCCCGTTCCAATGGAGGTGCCTCCGCAGCTACCCGAATACCAATACCAATCTGCATCTGTTCCCAACGATCCTCCTTCAACGGTAAGGGTGGATGAATTTCCTGGACAAATTGTTGTTGGGGAGGCTGATGCGGATGATGGAGCTGTTGATTCCTCCCCTGCGAATTTTGTGATAAATGAATATTCATCATCAGAATCATCATAATAGGTACCGCCACCTGGATCAACCAGAGGATATCCTGTCGTTCCGTGTCCTCTGCCGCTTAAGAATATATTGTAACCACACGCATCCTCACTTACATCAAAGCCCCCGAGCCATTCACTGGCTCCGCTGCTGCCAAGGTATGTACTCCAGGCCATGTCAAGGCCGGTTCCGAATTCTGAAATATACAAATCGTTTGAGCCCTGGTGAGACTGGTTATAATCTCCTGTTCTGGTAACTTGTGGAAATGAATTATCAGATGCCACTGTTATAAATATCAGTTCATTATTGTTATTAAACCTCATGCATGAGCTTACAGACCCTGATACGGATTCTCCAAGATATGTTCCCCACTGTAAATTTGTAGCACTGTTGAATTTTAATAAAAAGATATTTTCCGTATTGTTTAGAGTTCCGTCATAAAATGCTCCCCCACCGGGATTCATTGTTGTAATATCGGTACTCCTTGTGGATCCTGCAACAAAAATGTTATTATTTCCGTCTGCCTGTATTACATTGCCCCAGGGGCTGTTTCCTTCATTTGAGGAACCGCCGTAGAGAGTTGACCACACAAGGGCGTGTGAAGTATTAAACCTGGAAATTAATATATCAAATCTGCCTCCTATTGAATTATCAAAATATCCCCCTGCATCTTGTGTTATAACGCCGGAGCCGTAGTAATTATCCACTGATGAGACAATATTTATATATCCATCAGCACCCACATCAACAGAATTGATAAATTCATCTGAAGTGGATCCGAAACAAGTTGCCCAAAGCAGGTTTGTGCTACTGTTAAATTTCATTATAAAACCATCATCAGAATTACCTGAGGCTGAGCCATCAAGGGATATTGCAGATTGGTTATATGCCCCTGATAGCGATTGAGTATTTGGAGTGTCATATTCCACATTTCCTGCTACATAAAAATTATCATCTGCATCAATATCAACAGCACTTGAACTAACATAATCATAATGGCTGGCCCATTGCCTTGCACCACTGCTGTTAAATTTCATTAGAAAACATGTCCAATCATTATATGTGCCTGCTGTCCATGTACCATCGTAATAACCGCCTGCATTTTCGGTAGGGATATCAGTACTTTTTGTCCTGCCAACTGCCCAGATATTTCCCGAGTTATCAATTCTTGTTCCGCCACCATTAATATCACCATCAGACCCTCCATAATATGTAGCCCAAATTCTCACACCATCTGTGTTAAACTTCAGAATTTTAAAATCACTGGAGCCTGCAGATGAGCCCTGGAAATATTCTGTACCCCCTGGCTCAAGTGTCGGAAATGTTGAACCGTAACCAGCACTAAATAATACAAATTGATTGTCTCTTACATCCCCGTCACATGAAAGATCTCCAAAGGCGTCATCAAGATAATATGTTGACCATACAATCTCGGGATCAATTACAAGTTTTTCCTTGCCATTGTAATCGTCTATATCAAAACTTATTGCATTGTTGAAAATTTTATAATTTACATCTTTTTCAATTCTAGCATTGTTCTCCAGGGTATAACTGAAAGGGATTGTTTCCTTCAAATGTCCAATGGGTGTTTCTATTTTTATTTCATTGTTCTCGCAATTAATGTTTTTTACCCCATTATAAAAGAGCTTTACATCTTCATAATTACCGCCGGGATTAACAATAATGTCATATTTTAAACCTTTTGAGGATAAAGTAAATTTAATATCAATATTATTATAGATATTTCTGTAAATTATTGAATTAAAATTACCCACCTTATGAATTCCGTCCGGGCAATGTGCATGATAATAATTTGTATAGAATTTTGATTTTTCAAGCCCATCAAGTTTCGTATCATCATTTGAACCAGGGAATTCTATATCAAACCTGTAAAAGAGCATGGAATCTTTATTAATAGCTTCTAAATGCTCTAAATTATTTTTTTCGGCTTTAAATGAAGGTTCTGTATCATGCTTGAGTTCGTTTTCCTGCATATAGAATGCAATGCTGTTCTTTTTAAAGTGGACACTGTAATCTTTGGATTGCAGATAGTACAATACTTCCGGATGTGTTTCGCCTTTAATATCGGCTAACTGTCCCTTGTTTTCAACAAACATTTGCTTTCCGGTATCAAAGTTTTCCGGGATATTGTTATTTGCGTATGAAGAGGCGGTGATAAAAACCATTAAAACGCATAGTAAACAAGCTTGTAATATAAATATTAGTTTTTTCATAATCTAGTTTTGAATTTCTGAGGTTTCACATATATGGACATGTTATTTAATATGATTTAAAGATAAAGTTTTCTTTATATCCTTGTCGAAACTAACAAATTTTTTGATACATTACAAATAAAGCTTTAAAAAACTTTAGAACCATCAAAGAAAGAACAGGTACACCTGTAAAAAGGTAGCACTGATATAAAAGGTGGTATCGGTGGCACCGTATTCTGGTTTTTCCTTTTCGCCAGTCAGTAAGTCGTGCCTGCTGAAAAACTAAAATTTCTAATGATGTTAGCTTATTGTTTTGCAATCTTTATATTTTCAGATGCCTGGTTAATATGCATATACTGTAAACCCCCACCAACACAATAATTATAAACAGTTTTCTAATTTTTATAAACTATAAATTTCCATAACATAATACACATTCTTACCTGATTAAGGTTACAGTGCCTTTATAGTTGCCCTCATTGCTTAATTCAACAAACATACGAGGCACTAAGACACAAAGAAATCACAAAGCATAGTAATTAGAATTCCAGCACTTTGCGAAACGTAGTGCCTTTGTGGCGCCGTAGAAAATTTTGTGCAAATGAGGGCAGAATCAAGCCGATGTCCTGAGCAAAGTCGAAGGGTTGCTTGAGCTATGCCTAGTGCAGCCAAAATTATGTAAATTTTGATATTTTACCTTTTTAGACTGGTCTCATATTTAAAAATACGAAAATATACAGTGCTAGTAATAATCCCATATTTTAATAAATCACCGTCACAACGCCCGTTTTCGGTTCTGTTCCATTATGAAGCGTGACAATATAAACATAACTACCTGCAGGAACCATTTTATTTTCCAAATTTGTGCCGTCCCACGGTTCATCACCAGGTTTTGCTTCATAAACCTTCTGCCCCCAGCGGTTGAATACCTGGACATGATATTTGTTAAACATGTCAAGGTTTTCAATTATCCACACATCGTTATTATCATCTCCGTTTGGTGTAAATGCATTGGGAATTCGCAGGCATTCAACGGGTACATCCACAAGGGATATTGTTTCAAGTTCATGTTGACATCCGTTGGCATCTTCAATCAAGAGATCATATTGGCCTTCATAGAGTCCGTCAAAATAGGGTAAATTAGCAGAGAAGCTATCCCAGAAATAAGTATATGGTTCGGTGCCTCCGCTTACTTCAAGTTCAATGTATCCATCATTATTGCCTATGCAACCAGGGTCTTCTGAATAATAATCGACCGCAAGGGGTTCAGGTTCAATGATTGTAGCGCTTGTATCTATAACACATCCATTGTTATCAGCAACATTTAACTGATAGTAACCAGATCCAAGATTAACTAAACTTTCACTGGCAGTACTGGATCCATTAAAGCTCCACTCATAATAATAAGGAGGTGTTCCTCCATTTGCCCCTGCTGATAATCGGCCGTTCTGATCGCCATAACATAATATGTCCTGTTTCATTAAGTCAACAGTAAGAGGCGAGTCAGGTTGATCGATGAAAACGGTATCAGTCACATCACAATCATGATCATCAGTAACCTCAATAATATATTGTCCGGCTGGCTGATTAAGCAAAGAGTCGCTGCTTCCAAAGCCTAACCACTGGTATGTATATGGAAGGGCACCTCCGTCAGCTATGGCTACAACAGAGCCATCTGAATCTCCAAAACAATGGACATTTTCTGTGATGAAATTTACTGAAATCTGTGGCGGTTCTGTAACCTGATAT
>CAZGPW010000220.1:0-10572 GCA_964527535.1 uncultured Bacteroidales bacterium | reverse complement strand
ATTCCCTGCATAATTTTCATCTTCCCAATGGTAAAGTTCGCTGCCGGTATCAAATACCAGATGGCCGCCGTTTTGGATGGTGATGTGGGGAAGATTAGTTAAAAGATGCACAGGTGCAGTAATTGTTAATGTGCCTTCAACAATCAATGAATCACAGCAATATGTGGTATCATTCCATGTAATATTTTGACCAGTTTGTATATAGGATGGTGTACATTCATTAAAATGCTTTGCTTTATATACTGCATGGTAAGCATTTAAACTACCTGCATTGAATTCTTCTATCCAGAACCCACTAACAACATCTTGTACTGTATCAAAGTCAGCAATGGAATCTGCACTTGTTTTTAAAATATGTTCTATTTGAGGGGGTGTTAAGGTAGAATCCACACTTAACATTAGTCCTATAACACCAGAAACCATTCCGGCAGAAGGTGACGTTCCACAAGAATTGGTATCATAATCACTTTCCCATTCACCCCATTGTGATAAAGAAATACTTGTTGTATTTATCCCAACGCCTGGAGCGCATATGTCAATGTAAGGGTTACAAGCAAGTTCTTCCGGTTCTGAAAATAATAACTTATTATCTGAATTTACTGCTCCTACATTTATTACACCAGGTATGTCATAAACATTACGATGGTTGGGAAAATAGTCAGAGAATAATCGTTCATTCCCAGCAGATAAAATAATGGTGGTTCCATTGTTAACAATATTCTGAAATGCTGTACTATCAGTTTCTGGTGGGGTATAAGACACTTCACTTAAACTCACACAAGGATAAGATATATTTAGAATTTTAGCCTTATATTCAAAAGACGCTTCATCTACAGCATTTTGAATTTGAGAAACATGCACTTCACTATCTGAGGCTTCGTAAAATCTAAAGCCATCAAACATAAGGTTATGTGCTATTCCACTAATTCCTACATTATTATTTGGTTCTGCTGAAATAAGTCCAGCCATTTTCAATCCATGGTCTGAAATGCCTGTTGGATCACCAGGATCTGGTGCCTGAAATTCATTTCTTTTATCTCCGTAGTAAGGGCCATAAATTTGGTTAACTTTGTTTATTATATCTTCATGAGTATCTTCATAAAAATGGTTATCAATTATCCCAATTTTTATTGCTGTATCTCCCGTTGTAATATCCCATGCACAAGCCAAATTTATCAAATCCTGTATATAGGTTGTGTCTAAAGGATCCGTGGCATATACAGGGTTGTTGCAACATGGTTCAATGGTATAATCAAAAAAGACCGTATCAAACAAAGTATTTCTATTCAAAACATTAAAAATGGAATCTTCATTTGCTGTACAACTAAGGTGGTAGTATTTATTTAACTCGTCTATATGCCTGTATATTTTTCTGAAGTAATGTACTTCATCAAGTGCATAAATGCTGGTTTTCAGCGAATCAAATTCAAACAATTCCTGTTGTGTTAATCGGTCTTTTTGTATGGCAACAATTACCGTTTCAGTTTCGGTTTGCGAAAAACAAAAATTAGCAAACAAGGCTATAAATGTTAATAAAAAAGCAAATTGGTTCATAATCATTCATTTTTGGTTTTAATTATTTTTTTTCTGTATAACTTGTCGTTATTATTTATTGTGACATAGTATAATCCTGATGGAAATCCTGTAAAATCAACGCTATATTTTTCTGAATAAACATAATTATGATAAATTATTCTACCTGTACCATCAAATATTTTTAATAAGTCTCCTTTTGGTTGATCTATTTTTATATTTAAATTTTTATCAACCGGATTGGGATACACTTTGATTTTTACATTATTATCCTTTTTAGAGATATTTAAATTATCCTGATAATATAATTTACAAGAATCTATGTAGGATGACTTTTGTATTTCTATATTTCCATCATAATAACATCTAAAATTATAATAATCTTCATCATTTATTATACTATACATTCGTGTTACACCAGCATAAGATAAATACGTTCCTTCATCATATCCACAATACATTATACTACATTCTGAATTAACTCCATTTGGTATTAAATGATAAGAAATAATTGGTGTATTTGTTTCATAATTAAACATCCATTGCCCCGGGAAACGATTAATTATGCTATCAACAACATATTGATTAAATTCATTGCAACCATCAAATGGGACATTAAGTTGTACAGTATCACCAGGTATAACATTATAATTATAAATAATCCTAAATTCGTTTATATTATCTTTATATATATATATTTTACCATTTACGTTATACGTATACTTATATCTAACATTGTCAAGTGAATAATTCCCATATTCATCTGTATTATATTGTTCTACTTTTAATTTTTTGCAATCATGTCCATTATATAAAGTATCTTTTAATGACTTAATATACCATTTTTTATTATAACCTTGATACATCCACACCGCTC
Source organism: uncultured Bacteroidales bacterium (assembly GCA_964527535.1). Lineage (GTDB taxonomy): Bacteria > Bacteroidota > Bacteroidia > Bacteroidales > ML635J-15 > JAQIBY01. The sequence continues at coordinate 8,162 of CAZGPW010000220.1, read as the reverse complement.
CAACAGGCGCCCACTCCCAATCAATTTTTTTGCTGTCGTTTTTTATGGTTTGAGTGTATCCTGTTGTCAGGAATAAAATAAGGAATGCTGATAAAACATTTTTTTTCATAACACAAATTTTTAAAAGTTCCCATCCGTCTTCATTTTCCATCTTCCATTCTTTATATCAATACGGCTAAAATAAGCAAAAAGTTTCAAGAATCCAAATAAAAAGATGAGGAATTTTGGGAAATTATACGCCCCCCCCCCTTCTTATACTAACTGTTTATATTTACTGGGGAACACCAATCAATTTTACCGTGCTTTGCTGCACTTCCATGATTTTGTCGTTCTGGCCGCTGCCCTGCAAGACAAAAGATGAATTAGTGCTGCAGAAAATGTTATTGGAGGCATCATCTCCGCCCGGTTTGGAGAATTTGATGTAGCCGTCGCCGGAGAAGGTGAAGGTGGCGTTGGAGGCGATGTGAAGGTCGCCGGCGATTTCCAGGTTTGTGTTGTCATCCAATAGTGTGAGGGAGGCGCCGTCATTGAATATTATCTCACCTGTGTTGTTTGCATCATGATTCACCATGATTTTACCGTTTTCAGCAAGCACAATATCCGAACCGTTTTTAAATTCCAGCGTGCTGCCTGCTTCAACGTTTATATTCCCTGCATAATTTTCATCTTCCCAATGGTAAAGTTCGCTGCCGGTATCAAATACCAGATGGCCGCCGTTTTGGATGATTATATGAGGTGCATCCGGGTAAAAATGCAATGGGGCTTGAACAGTTAACGTCCCTTCTATTATCAAGGTATCACATAGGTTTTTCGCGGTTGTCCATGTGATGTTTTCGTTTGATTCAATGAATGTATGAGCATGGCAATTCAATACTTCGTTTAATGCAGCGTAAGCATCCACCATTCCATAGCCCAGTTTCTCATTCCACATACCGTTTGGTTTGCTTTCATTATAATCATAAAAATCTGTTCTTATTTTTTGGGCGGTGGATTCAATAGCATCCTTTACTTCTGTGTAGGTTAAATCAGGTCTCACACTCAATAACAATGCTGCTACGCCGGATACATGGGGTGCTGCAGCGGAGGTGCCACCAAAATCATTAACATATTCATCTGAAGACCAATTATCATCAACTACATTTGTGGTAGGAACATCACTACCTGGTGCAACAACACTTAAGCCTTCTCCATAATTACTACCAACATTATATCCCCATACTGTACCACACATAGAATCAAGTTCTGGTGTATTAGCTTTTCCTTTTGTCACCCTTATGCCGCACGAATCAATTGCACCTACAGAAATCACATCAGGATGAATAGAAGGATAAGAAGGTTCATAAAAGCCAGCATTCCCAGCAGACTGAGCAACTACACAACCTAGGCCGTTTCTGCCATTATTTACAGCACTATCTATGGCATCTTTTATTAAATCCACTTCTGAAACAATACCCCATGAATTACTAATAATGTCTGCCCCATTTTGCCATGCATGGTTGAGCCCTTCATTTAATGCTTGATCCAAATTAATCCCGTATAAATTCCAATTTAGGCTTAATGACATTAAAATGCAATTAGGAGCAATGCCTGAAACACCAATATCGTTATGCTGTGCACCAATAATACCTGCACAATTAGTTCCATGATTAAAATCCTTCCAAGACTGATCATAATATAAAGAACTTGGACTAGATCCAGCCATCAAATCATAGCTTAATGAAACATCAACATTGGTAAGATCAGGATGGTCTAATTTTATCCCTGAGTCAAGCACAGCAATAACAATATTTGAATTTCCTTTGGTTATGTTCCATGCTTCACATGCATTGATGTCGATGTTATCATGGTCATTCGTATTATTTAATCCCCATTGATTTTTAAAATAAGTGTCATTTGTGCATGTGGGATGAAAATTATTCAATAAATTCGGATGTGAGTATATAAACAGCCCGGATTCATAATATAGGTTAGCCATATCAAGCGTATTGCCTGCTGATTGTTCAGTACACTCTAAAATAAACCAGGACGGAGAATTTGAAAAGTTTCCCAGTACATTTATATTTTTAACGCCGGAAATACTATCCAAAACAAGCGTATCCTGCATTTCAGATAATTTAACATAAAACAAATTTGAGGTTCCAATGTCATTGTTATTTATTTGGTAATAATCCGAAACGTAATCTATATAGTTGTTGGTTAATAAGATGTCAGAGTTAATGCTGTCTTTGCTTTCAATAGTGGCAAAGTTTTTATCTAAATATGCACTGTCACGAAGGTTAATTTGAGGGATTATGTTTTTCTCAAAAAAGCCGGAAACCATTAAACTTGTATCATCCAAAACCCTTTCAAATTCGCTTATGCTGGTAATTGAACTATCTACAACAACAAACTTTTTTGTTGAGATTTTATCCATAAATATTTGTTTACCACTGCTCCAATAATAATCGTTCTGTGCAAATGAGTGTAGTGTGCCTATCGTAAGAAAGGCAATTATCATAATTGTATTTCTAAGCATATCTTAATTAGTTTTTAGAATTTGTATTTTCTTTCTTATTGTTTCTGTGTCAGTATACAATTCAAGAATGTACAGTCCATTATTGAGTTTCCCATTAAACTCAATGCGGTTATTCGTGGTTTTTCCGGTAAGCGCCTTAATTCCATTTGAATTGTATATTGTATATGTAAGTGGAAAATCGTTTTTTATAGTTCCTTCCAAAATAATAAAATTATTGCATGGATTAGGGAAAACACTTATGGTATACTTTCCATTTGGATTGTTTATTCCTGTACCTGGCAATATATCACCATAGCTTTCGATAAATTCTACTGAACAATCATAATACACCTTAAAATCCCAGTGACGCCAATTAAGACAGCCACTGGGGCAATCCTCCCATCCATAAGAATAATGTAACGTCACATAATCCGAGTGAATACTCATTTCAATGTTTTTATTTAGATGAGCATCATAACCTGACGTTGCAAACACACTTATAACACCACTAATGTCTTCAAAAAGTGTTGAAAGTTGGAGCATGTTGTAACAGTTTATTGAGGAAAAAAATACAAAATAGACACCTCCTGAAACTATATGAGAGTCATAACTTAAATTATATAAATTCATAAGATCATCGACAGTGTCATTCCCTGATGCTGCATTTCCTTCAATAATTTGACTTATCCAGAAAATTGATGTATCACACTTTATATAAAAATAGTTAACGCCATAATTAATTGCAGCATCAATCTCAAGCATATCTACAACCGTGTCACGTGCAGACAATTCATCAACATTCCAAATAGCCAGCAACGCATTTAATGCGGTATCAATATGCTCTTGTGGTATTTCAATGCTGTCGGCCCAGGGGTTGTCGTTTTCATAAAATTTTCGTAGCGTTAGCACAGCAGCATCATCTTGGTACTCTTCCACAATGCTGTCGGGCGCCTCGCATGATGATTCCACAATTTGACCAAAAAGCGAATTAAAAACAATCAGTAAAATAAAAATCAAATTAATTTTCTTCATAACACAAATTTTTAAAGTTCCCATCCGCCCTCGTTTTCATGCTTCCATTCGTTATATCAATACGGCCAAAATAAGCAAAAAGTTTCAATAATTCAACTTAAAAGACGAGGAATTTGGGGAAATTATACCACCCCCCCTTACCTATACTAACTGTTTATATTTACTGTGGAACACCAGTCAATTTTTACCGTGCTTTGCTGCACTTCCATGATTTTATCGCTTTGGATGGTGATTTGTGGTATAACTGTATAAAAATGAAACGGTGCTTCTATGGTTAAATTGCCTTCAACGATTAGGCTATCACAAAGTTTTTTTCAGTTTTCCACGTAATATTGTCCGAAGACTCAATAAAAACATCATCATGACAAAAATTAAGAACAGTGTATGCATCAATCATCCCGTAGCCTAATTTATTATTCCACATGCCATTGGGGAGTGCTTACATCATAATCTAAAAAATGGGTGTCCTATCCGGAAAACAGGGGTAATCCCCCATCTTTCACTGCATCGGCCGGAAGAAAATCAAATTGTTTTCTTCCGGCTTGATTTTTTCCATGTTTTCTTTCTATCTTTAACCTAAAATTCCGGTATAGGTTATGACTGAAGATTTTTTGCATTTCATCTGGAAAACCCGCCAATGGACAAATAATACAGTAACGGCATCCAAAAAAACATTCGAAGTATTGGACACCGGCATGCACAATTTCGATGCCGGGCCGGATTTTTTCAATGCCAAAATTAACATTGACGGCACCATTTGGGCAGGCAATGTTGAAATTCACAAAAAGGCCTCGGATTGGTTTGCGCATAATCATGATTCAGACAAGGCTTATGATAATGTTATCCTTCATGTTGTGGCAGAAAACAACGAAAAGGCAATTACCCAATCGGGAAGGGAACTGGAAACATGGGAAATGCAATACCCAAACTCTGCCTTTGATCAGTATCAAAAATTCATACAAAACATTTCCGGTATCCCCTGCCATCAGGACATACACAAAATTAATCCTTCAGAAATCATCATCTGGCTGCAATCGGTGGCTGTGGAACGCCTGAAAAACAAAGCTACTGAGATTGAAAAGCGCTTGTACAAAGAACGTAAAGACATTGACACGGCATTTTATCAGGTATTGTTCAAACAATTTGGACTTAAAGTCAATCAAACGCCTTTTGAAATGCTGGGACGCAGCCTGAACTGGAAAATCCTGGCCAAACACAGAAATAATTTGCTGCAGGTAGAAGCCTTACTTTTCGGTCAGGCCGGATTGTTGAAAGGCAATCTTAAGGATGATTATTATCGTGATCTGAAAAATGAATATGCTTTTTTAAAGCACAAATATCAACTTGATAACATACAGCCACACCTGTGGAAGTTTTCACGCATGCGTCCGGTAAATTTTCCGGTTATACGGCTTGCTCAACTGGCAAAACTCATGCATGAAGAAGAAAATCTGTTCAGCAAAGTAGCCGAAGCAAAAGAAATTGAGCAACTTCATTCCCTGTTTATAAAGCCAGCGTCTGCGTACTGGAACACACATTATAAGTTTGGCAATCAAAGTTCTGAACAAGTTAAGAAACCCGGCAAAATGGCTGTAAACAACCTCATCATCAACGCTGTGGTACCATTTTTATTTTTGTATGCCCGCATGCGTGATGAACAAAAATACGCAGACAAAGCCATATATTTCCTCGAAAGTTTACCACCTGAAAACAACCGGATCATCCGTGAATGGAAGGATGTCGGCATACACGTTTCAAATGCAATGGAAACGCAGGCTTTAATTCAACTCAGAAACCATTATTGTAACGAAAAAAAATGCTTATTTTGCAACATCGGGCAAAAACTCATAACCCAGCACGCTCATGTTTAGAGATAACACATCCTCACAAAACATCAACACAAAAGGAATCTTCTTAGCCCTTTTTATCCTTTTGGTCATCATAATTCTGGGTGTATTGGGGTATAGTATCATTGAAAAGTTCCCTTTCATAGAAGCGCTTTACATGACCATCATTACCATTGCTACTGTCGGGTTTCGTGAAGTGGCACCTCTTTCCCAATCAGGAAAAATATTTACCATCGTACTTATTTTAGTGAGTTTTTCTATTTATGCATACGTCATCTCCAATGTCACACGATATATCGTCAGTGGAATTTTTACGAACTATTTTAAAAAGAAAAAAATGGAAAAACGAATCAAAAATTTATCTGACCATGTGATTGTTGTGGGATATGGCCGCAATGGCCAGCAAACCGTTGAAGATTTGTCATCCCATGGCGAAAAAATTGTGATCATCGAAAAAAATCCGGAGACCATCGAATTCCTCCGGGATGAAACTGACCTGCTTCATGTGCAGGGGGATGCAACAAACGATGACGTGCTTTATGCAGCAGGTACCGAACGGGCAAAAGCACTTATTACGGCTCTTCCTCTGGATGCTGATAATCTCTTTGTGGTACTGAGTGCCCGTGAAATCAATCCACAGCTAAAGATCATTGCACGTGCATCCAATGAAAACTCCGATGTCAAGTTAAAAAGAGCAGGCGCTACCAATGTCATTATGCCGGCAAAAACAGGCGGGCAACGGATGGCTAAACTTGTAGCCCAGCCAGATATCGTGGAATTCATGGATTATGTCTTGTTGCAAACCATTACCGAAACCAACCTCGAAGAGGTATCATGCTCCCAGATGCTGAGTGACCATGAAAAGAAAACCATCGAGGAGTTAAAAATACGAAAAAGCACCGGTGCCAATATAATAGGCATTCGCAGACAAGATGGCACATACCTTGTCAACCCGGGGGCCGATGTAAAACTGTCCTCTGATGACCACATTTTTGTGTTGGGCAAACAAGATGAAATCGCAGAACTGAAAAAAATGATGTGTCAGGCATGAAAATTTTCCTCACAGGTTCTAACGGGTTGCTGGGACACCATATCCTGAAAATGGCAAATAAAATCAGCCCCGATGTGAAATTGATTGCAACGGCCAGGCATAATACCCATTCCCACCATAATCCATTCGAGTATCTCGACATCAATGATAACGCAAAATTGAACTACTTTCTTGATGTTTATAAACCGGATGTCCTTGTCAATACAGCAGCCATTTCTAAAGTGGACATTTGCCAAGAAAACACAGCAGCGTGTTATAAAACCAATTATGAGGCTGTCAAAAATATGGCAGATGCATGCTATAAAAAAGGCATCCACCTGGTACACCTGAGTTCCGACTTTGTTTTCGACGGGAAAAAAGGCCGCTACAACGAAGAAGATAAACCATCACCCGTAAATTATTACGGCGAATGCAAAAAGTTGGCCGAAGCATACCTGCTAAACTCACCAGTAACAGCAGCCATTGTAAGAACGGTACTTGTGTATGGACATCCCCCATCTCCACAAAAAGGCAATATACTGACATGGATACTTGATTCTGCTCAACACAACAAAGACATCAAGGTGGTAAATGATCAGTTCCGTTGCCCCACCCTTGTATATGATCTCGCTGAAGGAGTTATAAAAATTGCCCTAAAGAAAAAAGACGGGATATGGCACATTGCAGGCAATGAAATGACCAGCGTTTTTGATTTTGCCTGCCGGATTGCTTCAAAAGCAGGCTACAACACAAATTTTATAACACCCATATCGTCTTCAGAGCTTTCAGCCCCAGCACTGCGTCCCCCAAAAACATGCCTCAACCTGGATAAACCCATCGCTGAACTGGATTATTCCCCCAAAAGCATCGATGCCGGACTGGATGTTTTGCTGAAAGAAAGCAATTTATAAACTTTTGATTTATATGATTAACCGAAAGCTAACCCAAATTATCTTTATTGTAAACTCTATGTGAATTCCCCGTATGTTTGTTCTGTGGAATGTTGTCATATTTTTTGAACCACAGTAACTCACATAGAAAAGGTAATTAGTGACTGTCCATAAAGTCGAACATTTATCTAAAATTGAATTATTAGGTGTAATGGAATCGGGAGTCGGAAGTCAGAAGTTATGAATAAAGGAATATTTTTCCGGCTCCGGTCTTCGGTCTTCCGACTTCATACTTGTAACCTATCAGTCATTTCACACAAAAAGATTAGATAAACAAACGGCGAATCATATTGATTTCTCTCTTATTTTTTGTATCTTGCATACAGATTTATTCAGTTACTGATATAATTTGATTGTTAATTTTTCGTTTTAGTATTTTAGGGACAACCATTAAAAATTAATGCCATGAAACAATTAGTAACATTAACCGTCATTTTTACAGCCTTTGCTTTGTTTTTTTCTTCATGCAAAAAAGACGGAGAAAATCTGGACTACAAAGAAATTGAGCTGAGCCAAACCCAAAAAAACATGGTGGCCTCAGGCAATACATTTTCGTTTGAACTGATCCGAACAGTGCACGAAACCAGCGATGAAAACAAAAACCTTATGATTTCTCCCCTGAGTGTGCATCTTGCCCTTGCCATGACCGCAAACGGCGCAAAAGAAAACACCCTTGATGAAATGCTTGATGTGCTTGGATTTCAGGATTTCGACATGGATGAATTCAATGCCTATTTCAAATACCTCATGGATGAACTCACGGAACTTGACCCGGAAGTAGAAATGGAGATTGCAAATTCCATCTGGTA
>CAZGPW010000219.1:0-6999 GCA_964527535.1 uncultured Bacteroidales bacterium | reverse complement strand
TAACATGTATTCATCATCATCCGAATCACAATTGAAACATTTGCCATCATACCATATTGTTTTTTTGGCGTGAATTTGCATATCCGCTTCGGTGGTATTTGTTACCCTGACTAAATAATATTCTTTATGTTGATCGTTTACATCATCATGGTATTCTACAACCTTACGTGAAAACAAAACACCATTTTGTTCATCAAACTTCTTCCATTCTGTTTTATCAATGGTATATTTACCTTCAGACTGGGCATATCCTAAAGAACATATCATTGTTGTGGCGAATGCCACAACAATGAATTTAATAAATATTTTTTTTGCCATTTTAATAAATTTTAATTTTTACATCATCAAAACAAGTCACTCAATTACCTGTTAAATATTGACATTACCATTATTGACATATTTATCCTTCATTTATGAGACGAAACAAACTATTTTAGGTTGCTAAACCAGCTAATAAAATTACAAAATATTTTAACACTAAACTAAAAAATTTAATCATACCAATTGGCATAATACCTTAATTATTTATTTTGTTTTGATTAAATGAAATGGACCTTGTAAATCATATTCATATCCATCGACACCTTCTGCTTTAATAATGTAATAATACACGCCGTTAGATGCGTAATTACCGCTACTAATTTTTCCATCCCATCCGGCTTCTTCATCTTCATAGTTGTTCCATTCAAAGATTGTCCTGCCCCATCGGTTCACAATTTTACCGTGGAAGCTGCGCAGCGTCTGGGCTTTAACCTGGAAGAAGTCATTCATGCCGTCTCCATTTGGAGTAAAAATATTAGGGACTTCCAAATTTGACCTGTCGTCAACCTTGATGCAATCCATAAAGGCCGTGTCACGGCATTCCGGCAGATTTCTGGCATATACGATCAAATAGGGTTCATAACAATCGTTTGGTTCGGTGTAAATGTGCTCAACCTGCTCATCGTTGTTCGTTTCGGATTCCCCGTCGTCAAAATACCACACATTGCTTGTCCGCAGTTCATCGCCGTCGCTGAGGTTGTTAAACCACACTGTTGCTTCCGGGGCAACCAGGGCATCCACATCAATATCCGCAGCTATCTCAAAGTCGGCTTTGATCATACCAACGGTATTAATTGTAATTTCAAAAGTATCACGACAAACGGTATTATCATACATCATTTCGTATTCAGTCACGTATTCCTGGTTCATTGTCTCATATATAGTTGAAACTCTATAAGTTCCTGCAGGAATATTCCTTTGAACTGTGTCTGTGGGATCAGAAATATCCAGGTTCAGAACATCAATCCACCGGAATCCGACCATGGTAGAAGTATCAGGAATAAAATTAATCCCGCCCTTATCTAACAAACAAGTATCGGGGTGCACATTAAGTTCATAATCTGGGATGTCTGGTTCATTGACAAAAGTATCGTTAATTGCAGAATAGCAACCAAATTGACTAACAACCTGAAGGCTTACGGGATGAACGGTGTCACCATTTTCCCAGTGAACTAACCTGCGGTAATAACCACTGTTATCATACGCCGGGTCAAAAATACTATCTGTAATTCCACCAGGAGTAGTCCAAATATATTCAGTATGATTATTCTCACTGGCTGTCAGACCGGCCATATAACCAAAACACATAGGTGGAATAATGCTTATTTGGGCTGAAGGTATTTTAGCAAACCGTACTTGTACTTCATCGGTATCGGTACAACCGTAGTTATCTTCTGTCCATTCGAGGGTAAAATATTCATAATTGGGATTACCTTCTGTATAAACCAGGGATTCCACTGTGGTATTAGGATCTCCACCATTATAAAAGATAATATTCCCACTTAAATTAGACCATTGCCCTGAGGCCGAATCTATGGAAAGTTGAGCATTAAGCTCTCCTGTAAGTCCGCAAAACAAGGTATCGTTGCCGGCGTTTGCCTGTGGGACCTCAATAAAATGCACTGTCCAGGGATCTGTTGTATCGGAACAGAATGTAGGAGGCTCGTTATCCGGATGGTTGCTAAGCACCCAAAAGAAATCATAATGTCCATAATAGGTAACTTCGACGGTATCGTTGTGTTCCTGAAAATAGAAATCCACACTGTTGCTTGGTTCAGCAATCCAATTGCCATTAATATCACTGCCGGGGTTTTCGGCACGCAGGTTAAATTTGCGTCCGCATACGGCCGTATCTTCAGGGTCTATGGCCAATTGGGCATCGGGTTTACGCCAAAATGTTACAGTAACGGTATCCTGGCTTGTACATTCATCGTTAGATTCCTGCCATACCAGATCAACTGAACCATAAGACACGTAATCCATTTCAGTATTGGGGTTATTATCATCATCGTAGCCCACCCCTGGTTCTGATAACCACTGACCATCAAATCCAGCACTTACAGCGTTCATCTGGGTATGCTTACCACAAACATCAAAATCATCGCCGGCAGAAATAACAGGTTTTTCTTTAAACGTGATAATAACGGTATCACGATCGTTACAATTGGGGCGAATTGAATTGTTTTCACGCCAAACAAAATAATATTCTCCATGTTGGCTGACGTTAACTATGGTTTCCGGGTTTTCATATTCCGCAAAACTTGCAGTACCCGGGTTACTGTCAGATACAGCATACCAGTAGCCATAAGGTGAATATCCATTGGTTTCAGGCAAATTATAATAGGCTTCAAGGTCATATTGCAAACCACAAACCACATCATCATTTCCACCATTGGCATTTGGCTTTTTATACATTGTAACATGTACGGTATCCAACATCTGGCAACCGCCATTACCAACCTTCCAAATAACGGGGTATGTAACATGCGCGCTATCGCCATAGCTACCCATGGATGTCATTGTAAAAGTGGCATCGGGTATTGTATTATCATCAAATGTACCGGCTACCACAGGGCTTATCCAGTTACCTGTTGCAGGGCTCATACCAGTGGTATCCGCATTAAAAGTAACCTGACTGCCACAAGCTTCCAGTTGATCCTGAATGCCTGCCTGGGCATACACATTTGCTGCAAAGGTAATCTCACAACTCACATCGTTAGTACATTGCACACTTTGATATGAATTGGTTTCAGTCCAAACAAATTCTACAGTTCTGTATTCTCCGGTTAGCCCATTAATGGTTACTTCTGTACTGGCCATTGTATCGTTTTCAAAAGTGGGATAAATTTCTGTACCATCTTCATACGCTGTCCACACACCTGATCCATTCACATTTTGGGCATTTAATATATATTGTAATCCACATACGGTATCAACCTGGTTTTGTATTGTAGGATGCGGCCCCGGAACAAAGGTTACCTTTATTTCATCGTCATTATAACAGGAGGCATTACTTTCTGTAAGGGTAAAATAATAAACACCATAGTTACTAACTGTTATGGTTGGATTTGGCCCGGTTTGCGGGTTAAAATTGGCATTTCCTGACCATTGTAAAGTTGAGCCGGGAATGCTGTGATCCACGTTTAATTCTACTTCATTACCACAAACAATTGTATCATTACCTGCATACGGAGCAGGGGTTTGATTAAAATGCATTACCACATCATCCTCTCCCACGCATTGGCCATTTGCAATGTGCCAGGTAAAGGTGCAATCTCCATAATCGTCTGTTAAAACAACCATTTCGTTATCATTATTATTTGTTCCTTGTACGGGGGTATAATTACATTCTGATGACCAATACCCTACCATGCCAACAGGCACTTCATTGCCTGTAACCGGTAGAACAAGCCCACATGTATCTCTTTCCGGCCCTGCGTCTGCATTGGGATTTTCTCTCCACATTACCGGTGTTCCCTGAGCAATAGAATAACAACTTTCCCCGACATCCACATGGCCACTTGCATCTTCATCAAATCCAGTCACAGCAGATACATAATAAGTAACGTTAAAATCACCGCCAAAATCGGGACGGCAAAAATCAGGTTCACTGTTATACGCCAGGGGCACTTCATCGCCTGCATGGATGAAAAATTCAAAAAGTGAGGCACCATCCATTATTTCATCGCCATTGTGAAAAACAGAATCTCCGGTACAGGTTCCTTCACATAAAACTTTTAAAGATAAACTGCTCATTGTTCCCGGACTGGGACAACCGCAATCTCTGTAACCATCCAGTTCTATAGAAGAACAACCATTTCCATCCGTTACGGTATAACTATAATTTGTTGCGCTAGGATGCGCTTCGGAAAAATCAGATGAGGACTGGGCTACACCATTTACAAAATAATCAGTAGTGGGGGTGCCATCCCAACCAACAACAGACCATTCTGTATAATACTCTGTATTAACTCCATTACATTCCTGGTCAACAAAATCAATCACTTCTATTTCATCATAGATTTCAAAAGTCATATCATCCTGGTCACTAACCACACAAGGGCCATCTACTTCGTTAATAATTGTATATACCCCCGGGTCTAATCCAGATGGATCAATTATTCCGTTTTCAATTTCTGTATTGATATCCGGATTAGACGTGACTGTTCCGACATCTTCAATTTCTAAAACAACTGCAGATTCAGAGACACACATATCCGGGACATCGGTAATCGTTGGATCAAGCATCTCGTAAAATTCAACCTTAACTGTATCACTGGCCCAGCATCCTGAACCATCAAGGTATTCAACTCTCCATATGAATTCATACACACCATCCATATTTACGGTAACCGTTGTATTTGGATCGTTTTCGTTAGCAAAATTGGCAACAACGGGGCCATCGAGTTGTTCCCAGGTTCCTTGGGTACCACTACTTGCGCTACTACCATCTAAGGTATAATCATAACTGCATATCAATGTATTTTCGCCTGCGTCAGGGTAAAGATCAGGATTAATTGTCAATTCCATTTCATCTTCACCTGTACATCCATGTTCATTGGTTACCGTTACAGTATAAACATTTGAACTGGATACATTTATCGTTTGGGAAGTGTTGCCATTGCTCCAGGAAAAACTTGTTCCTGAACCTGCATCAAGAATAACGGGCGTATTATATTCACATTCAATAATATCCTCACCTAAATCAGGCTCAGGGGAATCATGGATTGCAACATCAATGGTATCAACCCCAAAACAACCGTCATCTTCAACGGTTACCATATAGGTTCCACTTTGATCTACATCGATAGTAGGTGTTGATTCTCCATTTGACCAACTATAGTTATACCCGGCATCAGTATTGGGGTCAAGTGTTATTGGAAGATTGTAATTACAAACATCAATATCCTCACCCAGGTCGGGCGTTGGTGATGGATTAACTGTTACCTGCGATTCATCTTCACCTGAGCAGCCATATTCATCAGTAACGGTTACAGAATACAAATCAGAAGTTGTAACATCTATTACCTGTCCGCTATCACCGGTGCTCCAGTTATAAGTATCACCTGCTGATCCTGCATCAAGTGACAACGGCACGTCGTAATCACATAAGCTGTAATCGCCTCCAAGATCGGGTGAGGGGGCATTATGAATAACAATCTCAACTGTATCACTTGCTGTACAAGACTGGTTGTTTGTAACAGTTACTTCATAAGTATCTGTTGTAGATACATCAATGGTTTGTGAGGTTTCACCGGTACTCCATTCATAAGAAGCAAAACCAGTGCCTGCATCTAAAGTAATTGGCAAATCATAATCACAATGTTCCTGATCAGGTCCCAGATCAACAGTGGGAGATGGATTAACGGTAAGGTTAATTTCATCTTCATTTGTACACCCATTGCTGTCTGTAACGGTTACACTATAATCACCTGATGTATTTACTTCAATGGTTTGATCAGTAGAACTTATGTTCCATGAATATGAAGACATGCCTGAACCGGCATCAAGGGTGACAGGTGTATCAGAATCACATACCTCAGTTGGACCGTCTATTGATACCGGAGGAGGATCGTAAACCGTTACTGTTATATCATCTGTTGTTATCGACGGGGCACCTATCTCAGGGTCTTCAATCTGCACCGTATAGGTTGTTGTTACATCGGGACAAACAGGAGGCGGATTTGTTGTGGAATCAAAAGGCGTTGTGCTTGAACCTTCATACCAGGTTATTATTTCATCAGGAGACGGGCATGCTATCAATACATTATCAATGCCCCAGTGGTCATATGTATTATTTGTAACCTGTTCCTGGTGCCAGCGAAATCTGGTATTGGTTCCAACAGCACCTGCCGGAACATCAAAACAATAATTACCCCAGGTAGTAAAATTGGTTTCTTCACCGGAACTAACCGGAGATGTTGATTCTCCCACCCATATATTTGAAGGATGTTGACTTCCGTCAGGATGAAAATAAACAATATCATGCCATGTAGTACCACCATCCGGAGAATACTGCAACGAAACCCCTTCATCTACTTCATCCGGACCTTCACAGGGAGTGCTTTCTCCTTGATAAGCAAATCTCAAATCAAAACAAATCTCACATGCATCGGTGACATCAAAAATTTCTGTAACCAAATCTCTGGGAAAATTTGAAGCATCTCCGATCCACGCATAGATATTACTTCCGGGAGGTGGACTTCCGCAAGGATTATTAAACATGGGAGAACAATTCGCTGCCCAACCATCTCCTAGTGTTCCATCTTCAAAATCATTGTACATAAGGTTATTCGGACAACTGCCTGCCGCCGAAAGATCAACACATTCACCCGGACAAATCCCCATATCATCCTGGTCTACCTGTATTGCACATACAGTATCTCCATAGGTTTGGGCATAGATGTTGTTGCTAAATATAACAATCGTTATAAATAAAAAACATACGTAAAATAATTTTCTTTCAGCCATCATATTTATTTTATTTTGACAGTTAATTCCCGGAATTCTAATTTTGTCACTTCTTCAATTTTAGGGTAATTGAGAAACTTTTTAAATATGACCAAATGATCATTTAACCTTTTTACAGGGTCTCCAATAAGTTCTTCTCCCGCCTCTACCTCAAAGTCTAACATGTATTCATCATCATCCGAATCACAATTGAAACATTTGCCATCA
>CAZGPW010000218.1:0-2272 GCA_964527535.1 uncultured Bacteroidales bacterium | reverse complement strand
GCATAATATGTAGTCCCGTCTCTTCCGTCAATAGACAAAACATCATTCAACTCATGAATGATTTGGGGGGAACTGCAGTCAAACTGAAAATAAAATTCGCCGCGTTCTTCCAGGGTTTGGTAAGCAAACTCAAGGTTCGTTTGGGCATTTAACCAACTGAAAGATGCAAAAACCAAGATGCTGAATAATGTAACTAATCGTTTCATATCAATGTTTTTTTAATGAATAAATAGCTTAATGTTCGTGTTTTTATGGTTATTAAAAATCTGTATTATATACATTCCTTTTTTAAATCCGCTTAGATCAATCCTGGTGTCAGGCTTAGATATAACATCATTAAAAACAATTTGTCCGTTTATATTTATGATATAGAGTTCACTGTTAAAAAATTTGTTATCAGCCTCCAAGGTAACAAAATTTTCAGCAGGATTGGGAAATAATTTAATTTCTTCACACACATCATCATTAAAACCTGTTTCTTCGACAGTTATCAACCGGGAAGAGACATGACTACCACAATCGTTAAAAGCGCTCAATTCAACCGTATATTCTCCCGGGGCATCATACACATGTTGAGGTGAAACCTGTGTGGAAACTTCACCATCCCCAAAATCCCAAAGGTAACTGGTGGCAAATTCCGATGTATTAATAAAATCAACTGTCACCCCGGAAATATCAGTTTGAAAATCGGCCACAGGGGCATTATTAAGGGCAGCATATACAGGGGTACGCTCCGAGTAACAATCTGGTGTTGACACCTGCCAGTTGTAAAAATAAGGATACAGTTTTTCCGAACTGAACCATCCCTCACCCATATCAGCGTCTTTTATGCTAAGCACATTGTCAAAGGCATACGGATAATCAAAAGAACTCCAGATATCGGTTTGCCCGCGCATAAATCCGCAGCCGGCACTGGCAGCCAATTGGTAATCATTTCCAGGATGAACCATAAAATCAAGGCTGAGTATTTGTTCACCTGCCGGGACATCCACGGTTTTTTCTGTCACCACATTGCCGAATGAATCTTTTATTGCGATAGTACGCTCTCCTGCATCTTCAGCGTAAACGGTAACCGAATCAATAATACAGGTTTCAAACACATCAAAAATCAACCCATGTTCCACATCATCGTAATTGTATTCTCCACCTTCACTATCGTCTGGTTCACCGACGGTTTCGGAAATACCCGGAATAATGGTTTGTGCATAATAGGTTTGAGGTTCATATATCACAGGCGTTGTAAATACCTCACCTTGTGATACAGGCGTTTCACTGAACAATGAATCATACCACTCAATATCACCATCGCTGTATGCATGCAGCTCCATGCTGCCTGAATCAGCACATACACTGGCATTATGCACAGAATCCAAGGGAGGCAAATTCACATAAATAAAATGTTCTTTGGTTTCAATGTTGGTACCGTTTTCGTTTTCTGCTTCAAGGCTGACGGTATAATATCCATTTTGGTAATATGTATGCACCGGATTTTCTGCCGTATCCGTTTGACCATCTCCAAAATCCCAGGTATAGGAAATATTTCCTTCCCCTTCTGTCTCATTATAAAATTGTACTTGGTTGACACAGGTAAGTTCTGTTAACCTGGCAGAAAAATCGGGGTAAGGAGGCAAAATCCCCAGCGGGACAAGTTGTACATCCTGGTTTATGGTTTCACCATCACTGAGTTCAAACGTCAATGTTTTGGTTTTATAGCCTTCCTTAGAAAAACTGATGTTCCATTCACCTGTATCCAACAAGCGGTGGTAATCCCCATGTGGTAGAAAGGAAAACACATGCGAATTGTGAATGTCATGCCCTTCGATATAAACCATGGCTTCCAAAGGGTCACCTGTAACAGAGTCGGTAACGATGCCATGAATTCCTTCAAGGGCTTCTTCAAAATAACCCAGCAATGCATCCCTGTTGTAATTCCAGTGATCCGGTAACAATTCAGCATCAAGCAATTTATCGGTTGACCATTCCATGGTTAGTTCGCGGCAATGATGATAATAGTTCATGTAATCCTGTCGTGTGCCGTTAGCGGTGTACCAGGCATAACCATTCGTAACGCCGTCATTCTGATCCGTTAAATATCCCGATACAGCATCATCATGCACCTGATCAGCGTATTTTGTAGCTACATCAATCCACCATTGATTATCGGCAGGCAGGGTTTCCCATGTATCCCAGGGATAATTTAATAACTCAGCGCCTGAATGCGTATTGGCAGACATCACAAAATTTCGTTGATCAGCAAAATCAATCATGGCCA
>CAZGPW010000217.1:0-19291 GCA_964527535.1 uncultured Bacteroidales bacterium | reverse complement strand
TGGTTGCGGATCATGTTGATTTTTGATGGTTGTGGTTAAGCTTGTTCTCAACGGGTTTTATTAAAAATGGATAGAATTCTTAGAATGGATAACCGATGCCGAAATTGACGGTAATATCTTGGATGTTAAAGTCCTGAAATGTCCCAAGCCACCTTTCTTCGATCGGGTATGCAGGGTCATAGAGAGGTACTCCAAAATCAAACCGCAGGATAAAAAAGGAGAAATCGAAGCGAAGCCCCAGTCCAGTCCCAAACGCTATTTCCTTATAAAACAGGGATGGATCAAAAAGGGCTCCTTCTCTGTCATCTGAGGGGTCAAGTGCCCAAATATTACCTGCATCCAAGAACAGAGCACCTTCGATAAATGAAATAAGGTCGAAACGATATTCAAAGTTCAGGAGCAATTTCATGTCTGCTATCTGGTTGTACAAAGTTCCGCCGCTGTAAGAGCCGGGTCCGAGGGTACGCACCTGCCATGCCCTGATGTCGTTGGCTCCTCCGGTATAATATTTTTTAACAAAAGGCAGTCCTTTTGTGGAATTCCCATATGGGATTCCTGTTCCCAGGGATGCTCTGTAAACAAGATTGTTTTCGCGGTTTATTTCCTGATAAAATCTGACATCAATATCAGCTTTGATGTATTGAGCAAACTGAAGGTCAAAAATACTGTAAGCATTTTCTTTGTTTTGAGGGAGTTCCAGATTGGGAGCAAATGCCCTTAAAAGATTTCCTGATGTTTCCAGATTTGTCCAGATCAGCCAGTGGTTACGGGTTTTCTTTATGTTTTGATTATTGAAGCTCAAATTATATCTTGAAGCAGTTATTAATTGATCTTTAAAACTATATTTAATATATAAGTTTTGAATCTGTTGCCAAAATTCCTGATTAAAATCAAAGATTTTAACTGTATAATATTCAATCGGATTGAAACTATGTTTAAAGAAGTCATTCTTACTATGCCATGAATATCCAAAGCTGGCGTTACCAAGGGTTCTTGTGTAATCAGGCCTGTTCTGGTGGTTAAAAGAAAGTTTGAAATTTGTGGTAGGGTTGTGTTGTTTTACGAAACGTTCGGTTTGCCATGGGATCATAAATTTGGGCACGTCCAGTTTTACTACAGCCCCGTATTCAAATGTGTTGAGAAATCTTTCTTCCTGATCTGAACCTATCATCGATTGCAGGGATCCGGTAAGTTTTGTGCTGAAAATTTCAGCTCCATGCAACAGATTTCTGTTGTTGTAAGTTATTACTCCGGCGAGGCCGTAATTTCCGCTTGAGTTTGTCCCTTCTGCTTCAACAGAATAAGATTGCTTTAAAGACGGGTTAAGGTATATATGAGAATCAAGCCAGGGGTTTTCAGCGTTCCAGACGCTTTTTTCTTTCTCTTTGTTTTCTTTAAACACGATATTAATCAGTTTAAATTGCTTTAAAGCCGCCAGGTTTTTCTGGGTAAGGTTAACATCTACGCGCTGATATAAATCTCCGGGCTTGATGTAATTTTCATTGAGGATCACCTCGGGATTTAACTTCATTTTTCCATCAATGAGAAAATAGAATTCGTCCACTTTCAGTGTGTCAAGGCTTGCCAGGTATTTCTCTTTGTCAACGGCATAAGCCCCCCTGTCGAAGTTGATGTAAAAATAGACGTTTTTGATTTTTTGTGGTGTAAAGATTTCTTCAAGAAAGTATCGATCAGCCTCGAAAGATTTTTTAATTGTTAAAGTTAAGTCAACTTTATAGGGTGTTTGAGTTGTATCTGCATAATAATGGATATTGTCTTCGGAAAAATAATAATACCCGCGATTTTTCATCAGGTTTGTGATGCGTTCCCTTTCTTTCATCAATTTTTCTGAATCGAAAATCATGCCTTTTTTGACAAAAGATTTTGTTGTGTCTTCCATCACAATGTCTTTAATAAAAGTGTCGGCAAGGTTGTATGTCAGGTTATTGATGTAATAAGGTTCTCCTGTTTTAACCTTGAATTTTAGTTTGATTTTTTGAGGGTTACGGTTGTCGGTTATAAATGTGTCTTCGACATTTGCATTATAATAACCTTTGTTTTCCAGGTAGTTAAGGATGTTTTTTTTGCTTTTGTATCGTAATGACGGCTGATGAATTTCAGGTGGTTCTCCCATGATTTTTCCCATTTTTGCAAACCAGGATGAATCTGTTTTGGAGCTGTCTTTGCGATGCGTGAGGTTATAAATACCAAGATGAAAACGGAAGAGGCCAAGTGTTTTGCTGTTTGGTTTTTGTTTAATGGAAGGCATCAGGTCATCTTCGTCAAAATCAGGATTTTCACATGTAATTTCAATCTTGTTTAGCAGGTATTGGTCTTCAGGGACAAGCTTTGTGGAGCGGCATGAGGTAATCATGGCGATGACAATTAATGCCATAAAAACATTAAATGTGTTGTTCGTATGTTTTGTGCCTGATATCAAAATATTTTTTTTACATTTAGTGATCAAAAATAAAGATTAAGTTTGACATATTTATAAATATACCTTTGCAACATGTTAACACATGCAAAAATTAAGCAATTTCGTTCATTGCAACAGAAAAAATTCAGATTAATTCACAAACAATACCTTATTCAAGGTGAAAAAATTGTATGTGAAGCTTTAAAAACCGGACATCAGCCAGACCATCTACTGGTTAGTGACCAATTGTTGAAAAACCATCCGGAGTGGGAGACATACAGAGGATTTGAGTTGGTAAATGAAAAGCAGTTATCAAGAATAAGCAGCATGAAAAACCCGCCGGATGTTGTAGCTGTTATGTCTTATGATGAGCCAAGTTTAGAAATCAAAGCCTTGATGAATACCTTTTCGCTGGGGCTTGATTGCATTCAGGATCCCGGAAACCTGGGGACGATTATCCGCATAGCAGACTGGTTTGGGATTTCAAATTTGTTATGCTCGGATGATACTGTGCATATTACCAATCCAAAAGTTGTTCAGGCCAGCATGGGGTCATTATTTCGTGTACGGGTGCATTATGTTGACCTGGTATCGATGGTTCAAAAATTAAAAACAGAATCAAAGGATTATACGGTTTATGGAACCTTTATGGATGGAGAAAATCTGTATGATAAAAAGCTAAAAGACAAAGCACTGTTGTTATTTGGCAATGAAGGGAAGGGGTTATCCTCAGGATTGGTTTCGTTATGTGATGAAAAAATCGGGATTCCTTTTTATGCTACTGGCAAAGAAGCTCCTGACTCGTTGAATATTTCGGTAGCTGCGGGTATTTTTTGTTCAGAATTCAGACGGCGAGATAGGGTGATAGAGTGATGTAGTGATGGGGAGATGGCACGAAAGCATGATAGAACGATTGCGAGAGGCAACGATAGAAAGACTGAGAGATGATTGCCACAGATCGGCTGTCTTGCGACAGCTTTTGGTTGTTGTCCACAGATTGGTTTGACGCGACGTTTTTTGCCACAGATTGCACAGATTGGCACGGATTGGCTGTCTGCGACAGCGGGTTTTGTTTGTCCACAGATTGGCACAGATTGGCACGGATTGGCTGTCTGCGACAGCGGGTTTTGTTTGTCCACAGATTGGCACAGATTGACACGGATTGGCTGTCTGCGACAGCGGGTTTTGTTTGTCCACAGATTGGCACAGATTGACACGGATTGGCTGTCTGGGACAGCGGGTTTTGTTTGTCCACTGGTTTTACGAATTGGTGAGGTGATTAGTTTTGGGATTGGTCTTCCAGTTGCTGCTGAAGTTTTTCCCATGTTTCCAATAGTTGATGGTGTTTGATTTTCAGGGTATTGTAATTATCCAGGTCATCTTGTTTAAGGTTGTCGGGGTTAGACAAAATCTTTTCCAGGTCAGACAGTTTATTTTCCGTTTCTTCAATTTTATTTTCAGTGTTCTCGATGTTACGGGTTATTTTTCTGAGTTCTTTTTCCAGCGTTTTTTTCTTCAGGTAGCGTGCTTTGTTTGCGCTCATTTTGTTGCCATCGGTATTGTTTTTTGATTTAATCTGGTTTTTTGTTTCTATCTCCCGGATTGATTCCATTTTTCTGTTTCTGAGGAAAGTTCGGATTCCGCCAAGGTGCTGATGAATATTTTGGTTCCTGAATTCATATACTACACCAACCAGGCCATCGAGAAAATACCGGTCATGAGAAACTACAATCAAGGTGCCGTTGTAAGATTTTAAAGCATGTTTGAGTACATCTTTGGATTGAATGTCCAGGTGATTGGTTGGTTCATCAAGGACAAGAAGGTTATACGGTTCCAGCAGCAATTTTGCCATGGCAAGCCGGGAGCGTTCGCCACCGGAAAGAACAGAAACGGGTTTTTCGATATCTTCGCCGGAAAACAAAAAACTGCCAAGGATATTGCGGATGTTTTTTCTGATATCTCCTTTTGCTTCGTCATCGAGTGTTTGAAATACGGTTTTGTTGTCATCCAGAAGTTCATCCTGATTTTGAGCATAATAGCCAATGTGGAGATTGTGGCCTGTTTTTACATGCCCTGTGGAAGGATTAAGCATGCCCAGTATAATTTTGGAAAATGTTGTTTTTCCTTCCCCGTTTTTCCCCACCAGGGCTACTTTTTCGCTTCGTTCAATGATTAAATCACAGTGTTCAAACACAAGCTTATCCCCAAAAGCTTTGGTTAGGTCTTTGGTTTCCAGCACAACACTGCCACTGCGGGGGGCATCCGGAAAACGGAAATGAATGGTGCTCGTGTCAGGTTCATCGATGCTGGCAAGCTTTGTTTTTTCAAGTTGTTTAATCCTTGATTGTACCTGTTTTGCTTTGGTTGCTTTGTATCTGAACCGTTCAATAAATTGTTCTGTTTCCTCAATTTGTTTTTGTTGATTTTTACGTTCGGCTTTTTGTTTTTCTATACGCTCTTCGCGCATTTGATGAAATTCAGAAAAGGGCACCGGGTAGTCGTATAATATCCCCTGATCCAGTTCCAGCGTTCGATTTGTAATGTTATCAAGCAACAACCTGTCATGGGATATAATGATAACGGCCCCTTTATAATTAGTCAGAAAGGATTCAAGCCACTGAATGCTTTCAATATCCAGATGATTTGTGGGCTCATCCAGTAAAAGCACATCGGGTTTTTGTAAAAGCAGTTTTGCCAATTCTATACGCATTCGCCATCCGCCACTCAGTTCATTTACGTTTCGGTTCAGGTCTTCATGATTAAATCCCAGGCCTGTAAGGGTACGTTCAATATCGGCATTGATTGAATCCGCGTTTAAAAAGACCAGGCGCTCCGTATGTTCAGCCAGTTTTATGGTGATGTCATGGTAATCATCAGAATTGTAATCAGAACGTTTTGTGAGTTCTTCATTGAATTGTTCAATTTTTTGTTGCAGGTGTAATATTTCCGGAAATGCGTTTAGGGTCTCATTGAGGACAGAGCCTGAAGCATCAGAAAACTGAATGTGTTGAGGTAAACATGCAATGCTGCAATCGGCAGGTTTGCTGATTTCACCGTGATGGGTTTTTATATCTCCTGCGAGTAATTTCAAGAGGGTGGTTTTCCCTGCACCATTTTTCCCTGTGAGGCCAATTTTGTCTTTGGGTTTAATTAAAAATGAGACATCAGAAAACAGGTCGATACCATCAAAACTTATTCTTAAATCATTGACTGCAAGCATATAAGTTTATCGTCTCGTTTGTTTTTTCTGAGCTTCCTCTAGGCGTTTTTGCCAATTTGATTTCTTAACGGGCTTTTTCTTATTGGCTTCTATTTTAGCCATTACATCTTCGTCTTTCACAATGAATTTCCGGATCAAAAAAGTTTGAGCAATGGTAAATAAGTTGGCAAGGAAATAATAATAACTTAGCCCTGCAGCATAGTTGTTGAATATCAGCAGAAGCATGATTGGCATAAACCATATCATCATTTTCATCATTCCCTGACTTTGTCCTCCGGCCTGGGCAGAACTGTTCATTTTGGATGAGAAAACCATAGAAACGGCCATCAGCAAGGTAAATAAAGAGATGTGATCCCCGTACATTGGAATTTCAAAAGGCAAGTCAAGAATAGAATCGTAAGAAGATAAATCCTGTGCCCAGAGAAATGATTTTTGACGCAATTCAATGGATGCGGGAAAGAACCGGAACAAGGCAATCAGTATAGGCATTTGGAGCAACATAGGCAAGCATCCCCCCATGGGGCTGGCACCCGCTTTTTTGTAGAGAGCCATCGTTGCCTTTTGTTTTTCCATTTCTTTGCCTTTGGGGTATTTTTTACTCAATTCATCAATCTGAGGCTTAAGCACCCGCATTTTAGCAGTTGAAATGTAAGACTTGTATGTCAGGGGGAAAAGAATCATTTTGATGATGACCGTAAGCAGGAGAATGATAAGGCCATAATTGTTGAGCCAATTGCCAAGCCAATTGAATACGGGTATGATCAAAAATTTATTGAACCACCCGAAAATGCCCCATCCCAGCGGAATGATTTCTTCCATATCCAGATCGTAAGATTTAAGGGTATTGTATTTGTTGGGGCCAAAATAGAATTTAAGCTCGTAGGTTTTTTCAGCTTCATGCATGTATGGCAGGCTGGTTTCGGTAGTAAATTTTTCAATGTACGGGCCTGTTTCAATCGCTTTGGCGTGGAAATACGGTTCATCAAAACCCTCTTTGTTTATCAAAATGGTGGAAAAGAATTGTTGTTTATAAGCAATCCAGTCAACAACGCCGGGTTCGGTCACTTCATCTTCGTCCTTTCTTTCCCTTATTTTTTCCACGTCGCCGTTTTGAAACCTGTATTGAATGGTGGTATTTTGTGTTTCCCAGGTTCTTCCTTTTTCAAGGCCGGGCACGTATGCTTCCCATTTTAGTTTGAAAAAATTGATATTTCTTGCAATCAAATCATGCATATTGCTGAACCTGACATCGTAATCGACCATCCATGACCCATCAGAAAGTGTATAGGCAAAATCAATATAACGGGTAGAATCTGCCTGAAGCCTGAACACAGCATTTGCAGGATTATTCTCTGTGGCTTGTAAAATACTGTCTTCGCCAAGGTATTTGAAATATAAGTTATTGGTATTGAGCGCACGATTATCAATGAACATTTCAAAGCCAAATTGCACGGCTGTATCTCCTTCAAATAAAATGAGATCCTGCTGATCATGTGTTTTATAATCTTTCAGCTCAACAGAATGCACTTTACCTCCTTTTGTGTTGATTTTCATTCGAATCCGATCGTTTTCGAGGGTGATGATTTTTGAGGTGCCACGGGCAGCATCTGCCATAATCCCAAATTGTTTGCGGAGTTCATCATCACCACGAACATCATCTACAGCGGTATTTGTACTAATGCTTTTGTCGTGTTCTGTGATGCTGTCTTTTGCCTGCTCGATGCTATCGGTTGTCTTCTCTTTTTCAAGCATTTTAGCTTTTTTAAGAGAGTCGGCATGTTTTTCAGCCTGAACAATAGAATCCCTTTTACGTAATCTTTCTTCACGTTCTTCTTTACTGGGTTGCGTAAATATGCTAAATCCTATTAACAGGACAGCAATTACGATTAATCCGATGATACTTTGTTTGTCCATAACTTACAATTTAAGACTGGCTTTGATAAAATTAACAAACAGGGGATGAGGTTTTATGACGGTGCTTTGGTATTCCGGATGGAATTGTACGCCAACAAACCATGGGTGCTCAGTGATTTCCATTATTTCAACAAGGTTTGTATCCGGATTGATACCAGTTGGAGACATTCCATGATTTTCAAAATCTTCGATGTATTTGTTGTTGAATTCGTAGCGGTGTCTGTGCCGTTCGCTGATGTTGATACGTTTATAGGCACTGTATGATTTGCTGTCTATTTTCAGCACACAGGGATATGCTCCGAGCCTCATAGTGCCTCCTTTGGCTGTGATTTGTTTTTGATTTTCCATCAGATCAATGACGGGATATTGGGTTTTTTTATCGATTTCCGTTGAGTTTGCTTTATCAAAACCGATGACGTTTCTGGCAAATTCAATAACAGCGCATTGCATCCCAAGGCAAATACCAAGAAATGGGATGTTGTTTTCACGGGCAAAACGGGCTGTCAGGATTTTACCGTCAATACCTCTGTTGCCAAAGCCCGGGGCAATGATGATTCCTTGAAACCCGGACAATGTTTTTTGGTAATTGTTTTCGTTGATATCTTCTGAGTGTAAATGAATCAGTTCTGCTTTGGTTTCGTTTGCCACACCTGCATGAATAATGGATTCATCAATGGATTTGTAAGCGTCTTGCAATTCAATGTATTTCCCGACAAGGGCAATTTTTATGGTATGCTTTGGGTTATTTAGTTTATGCAGGAATTTTTTCCAGGCGTCGAGGCGAGGGCTGCGTTTAACCTCCATTCCGAGTTTTTGAAGCACAATGGTATCCAGTTTTTCACTGCGCATCATCAGCGGTACTTCGTAAATGGATTCCACATCTTTTGATTCAATAACAGCGTCGAGGTTGACGTTACAAAATAGCGCTACTTTCTTTTTAGTTTCTTTGTGGATGGGTATTTCTGACCTTAATACAATGATATCTGGTTGTACACCTTCTTCCAGGAGTGTTTTAACAGAGTGTTGCGTTGGTTTTGTTTTGTGTTCGCCTGAGGCTTTCAGAAAAGGGACAAGGGTGAGGTGAATATCCACACATTGTTTATGGAGTTCCCAACGCAGTTGTCTGACAGCTTCAATGTAAGGTAATGATTCAATGTCACCGACAGTACCACCAATTTCGGTAATGACAAAATCGTATTTGTATTTTTTGCCCAGGATTTTAATTCTCCGTTTGATTTCATCTGTGATGTGGGGAATGATCTGCACTGTTTTACCAAGGTAGTCCCCTCGTCTTTCTTTGTCAATAACAGTTTGATAAACCCGGCCTGTTGTAACATTGTTTGCCTGGCTGGTGTGTTGATTAAGAAATCGTTCGTAATGTCCAAGGTCAAGGTCTGTTTCAGCACCATCTTCAGTTACATAGCATTCGCCATGCTCATAAGGGTTGAGTGTGCCCGGATCAACATTGATGTATGGGTCCAGTTTTTGAATGGTCACGGAGTACCCCCTGGCCTGAAGAAGCTTTCCAAGGGATGCAGAGATGATGCCTTTCCCGAGAGAGGAAGCAACACCACCGGTAACGAATATGTATTTAGTAGAATTCACGACACAAACATATTAAAAGGTAAAACTTAATCCAAGACTTGGCATGATGGGTAACTGATTAACTTGTTCATTATTGATGCGATCAAAATAAAAAATATTATCGCGGTTATAGACATTTGTAACGCTGGCTGTAATTTCAAGTTGTGAGCGTTTGCTAAATGTAAATGTTTTTTTAACGTTTATGTCCATTCTGTGATACCATGGCAACCTTCCTTCGTTCAAATCTGCGTATAACACACCCAGGTCTCCGTTCATTTGCCAATAATTGGCATTTATACCCTGGTAAAGCGGGAGTTGTTCATAATAGCCCTGGGTTTGAGTAAACGGAAATCCACTGCCCAGGTTCCAGCGGGCACTGATTTCCCATGACCGGTCTTGCCCGAATCGGTAGGAACTTACAAAATTTATATTGTGACGACGATCAAAATGAGGTGAATAGATTTCAATACCATCGTAACGTTTTACCCATGACAATCCGTAAACAGCCCATAAATACAGGCGGTCATAATCGTATTTGAAAACAACGTCAGCACCATAGGCATATCCTTTTTCGATGATAAAGTCTTTTTTGTAATGGTCGGCAATCTCATGATTTTCAGGTATGTCTTCGTATAATTTATTTCTGTTGATGTTTGTGAGCTGGGAGAAATTTTTAAAATACCCTTCAAGGTTCATATCAAAGTGACGTGTGATATCATATTCGACACCTGTGATGATATGCTGGGATTTTTGGAGTTTGTGTGTAACTGGGTTTCCATCAAATTCATCAGGGATGTTATCAGATCCGGAGAGAAATCCATAGAACAGGTTAACGACATCGCGGTCTGAATTTGCTGCAATCAGGTTTTGAGAGTATAAGCCCCCGGCAAATTTAAGGCGTAATTTTTCATTGATATTATATTTCACGCCAAGCCTTGGTTCCCATGACACATCACTAAGGGATGCATAATAATGAATGCGTATAGATGGGTTTAGGATGAGTGCTCCGAGGTTAGTTTTATAATTTGCATAAGAAGCCAGTTCGGTGGTATTTTCTTTTTGAGATATCATGCGGTCAATGCTGTTTTGGTATTGGAAGTCGGTTGTAAATCCGAGTGTTTCAATACCCCATGTGAATTTATCTTTGCCCAGAAAATAGACAAAATCCAGGCCTCCGTTGAAGCCGCTGATTTTGCTTGTCCTGGGAACATTATTGGCATCAGTGAGTTTAATCCCATAGTCTGTATAAGCCATGTTTGCCTTTATCATCACGGAAGATCCGCCCGGGACAATGATAAAATTGCTTCCGATTCCGGAACTGTTCCAATTCAGGTTGGATAATGCTCCGTAATTAACCTTGTCTGAGAAATGAAATCCAAATAAATTGATTTTACTTCCTTCGGGGGAGTTGTATGAAATTTTTCCATAAAGGTCGGTATATGAAAATGGCAGGCTGTCATCAATGTATGTGTACAAATATTTGGATGTCTCATTTAAATACGATGTTTTAGCGGACAATACGTAGGTGGCGGATGCCTGCCCTATTTCAAATTTTTTAAAAGGCCCTTCAGCCAGTAATTTGCTGCCAAAAGGACTGACATTAAATTTTCCTGCAAAACGTTTTTTGTTTCCGTTGCGCATTCTTATGTCCATCACGGAAGAAATTCTGCCGCCATATTCTGCTGAGAACCCCCCGGTATAAACATCGGTGTTTTCGATGAGGTCGGAATCAAAAACCGAAAACAATCCAATGGAATGGAAAGGGTTGTAGATTACCATGCCATCAAGCAGCACTAAATTTTGTATTGGAGATCCTCCCCTGATGTACAATTGACCTCCCTGATCGCCGGTAAAAATTACACCGGGCACAACCTGCAAATACTGTGCAAGATCAGGTTCTGACCCAATTGTGGGCAATCGTTTTATCTGAGCTGGCTCTATTTTTGTAATGGATGTGCGCACCTGGGTCTTTTTTTCTCTTTGTTCTGCAGAGATGATGGCTTCTTCAAGGACAACTGAAGAAGGTGTTAAATAATAATTTCCGGAATGGATTCTGTTTGCTTTTACATTTACCTGGGTGCGCAATGTATCGTACCCCATATAGGAAATAGTGAGCTCGTGTTTTCCCTCGGGAATTTTGTTGATGTTAAAAAAGCCGTTTGCATCGGTGGCAGCCCCAAAATTTGTTTTTGCAATAAATACATTAGCAAACACACAGGCTTCTCCGGTTTGTTTGTCATAAACAAAGCCTTTAATGCTGCCGGTTTGAGCTTGTGTTTCCGGGATGCCAGTTAACAAAAATAAACAAGCCACTAATGAAATCAATAATTTATTCATCTGTTTTTAATTTTCGAAGTGTCAGATCGAGGATTTTTCTTTTTTCTTGTAACACTTCTTTGTTTTTTTTGGCTTTTTCAATTCTTTTTTTCACATCTTTCAATACAGAATCGCTGCTGTTCCCGGAAAAGAAACTCATGTTGTTTTCAAGCAATACAATATCATCTTTGATCTTTTTGATTTTTTGATTGAGATTTTTTTGCTCTTGCTGAATCTTTTTGACATCGTTTGATTTTGCCCACTCATCCACTTCATTTTGAAACTCAATTTGATCAAGGTTTCTTTTGGACATGTTCAATTTATCAAAAAGCTCATCAATAGCTTTCCTGAACTCTTTTCGGAGTTTGTCTTTTTCATTTATCGGGACAAAACCAACATTAGACCAACGTGTCTGGAAACTTTGTATTGCTTCGAGGTTTTTGTTTTTGTCGTCAAAAGCATTGAAATTTTTCACCTCTTCAATGATTTTCCGTTTTTCTTCTGCGTTGGCTTTTTCGTTTTCTGTTTTGTTTTTAAGGTACTCATCGCGGGCAGAGAAAAAGTGATCGCATGCACTTCGGAAACGATTCCATATGGCCTGACTGTCTTTTTTTGGAACGGCGCCGATTTTTTTCCATTGTTTTTGCAGTTCAATTAAAGCATCCCGCGTTTTGTTCCATTCGGTATTGTCTTTTAAGGCTTCAGCCTGAATACACAGATCTGTTTTTTTCTGGAGGTTTTCTTCTTTTTGTTTGTGACGTTCTTTAAAAAATTCATGTTTTTTATCAAAAAATACATTGCAGGCAGCCCGGAATCTTTCGTAAATAGGTTGGTTGTGTTTTTTTGGTACCATGCCAATGGTTTTCCATACTTTCTGAATTTTCAGTATTTCATCTGTTTTTTCATTCCATTCCACGATGGTAGATATATTCATTCCTGCCAGCTCTTCGGCTTTTTCGCACAGGGCTGTTTTTGCGTTCAGGTTATTGTTTTGTTCTTCTTTTTTCTCAAGGAACAGGGCCTGATGTTTTTTGTTAATTTCACGGCTGGCTTTGCTAAAGCGCTCCCACAGCTCATCACGGTATTCTTTTGGAACAGGGCCTGTTTCGCGCCATTCATCATGAAAAGCTTGCAATGTTTTCCATGCCTTGATGATGTCTGTTTCCAGCAATAATTTTTCAGCTTTTTCGCAAAGCTTGATCTTGGCTTCCCTGTTTTTTTTGAAATCCAGATCACGCAATTCCTTATTTATTTTAATAAAGTCGTAAAACCGCTCTACCTGTAAATTATAGGAAGCCCAAAGGTCTTTTGCTTTTTCTTTGGGAACGTTTCCAATAGATTGCCATTCTTTCTGAAGGTTTTTAAATTCTATAAAGGTTTTATCAAGTGATTCTTCACCATTGGCCAGCACTTTGATTTTCTCAATGATTTCCTGTTTCTTCTGAAGGTTGTCGTGTTTTTCTTTTTCAATTATTTTGTTGTGTTCAGCTTTTTGCTTTTTATAATCCTCAAGGAGTTCTTTCAGATACACTTCATCTTTGTCGTGTGGTGGTTCAAATTCAATGGGGTCTTTTCCGCTTTCAATGTGTAAGCGTTTCAGATCAGCGATTTCTGTGTTCCTGATTTTATAAAAAGCAGTTTTTATTGCATCGATTTGCGCTTTTGTGCCGGGAATGTCTTTTTCCAGCACGAGTTCTTTCAGGGGTTGAAGTAATTCTTCCTTAGACATGCTGGTGAAATCAGGCATGTTTTCAGAAAGGTTATCCTGATTGCTATCTGCATCTGTATTATCCGGCGTGGATTCGTTGCTGGAATCTGATGCTTTTGCATTGTTATTGGCGTGGGAGGATTGTGCCAAAGGTTCAGCTTTGTTGTCGTTGCTGTTTTCTGAAATCTCAATGTTTTGTTGTTTTTCAGAATGCTTGGTCAGATTTTTGCTTTCAGTGTTCTTGCTTGATTTTTCTGACTCCGGATGCTTTTCAGCGTTACCATTGTTGCTTAGAGGGTTGTTTTGAAGGTCTTCAGTCATTACTATTGCTTTTACAATTTGTCATTAGAGAGTTACTGATAAGTAATCAATGTATTTTAGCTTGCAATTTTAGTAAAAAAGTTTTAAACATAATGGTTTAACGTTAAGAATTTCAAAAGCTTTAAGGTGTTATTCTAATCAAGCACATTGAATGAATCAGGGTCAAGATATTCGATAACAAAAAAATATGTGTGACAGGTTCAGGGAAATCATTAATTTTGGAACATAAAGAAACAATTATGCGCATTGATATCATCACAGTATTACCGGAGCTTTTAGATAGCCCGCTGGGGCATTCTATGATAAAGCGTGCATCAGACAAATCCCTGGTTGAGATTCATCTTCATGACCTGCGTGAATATGGCTTTGGCAAACACAGGCAGGTGGACGATTATGCGTATGGCAACGATGCGGGAATGGTGTTGATGATAGAGCCGGTTGATAAGTGCATATCGGCGCTGAAAAAGCAAAGGCACTACGATGAGGTTATTTATACCTCCCCGGATGGTGAACTTTTTGATCAACCTATGGCCAACAGCTTGTCGCTGAAGAACAATCTGATTATTTTGTGTGGTCATTATAAGGGCATTGATCAGCGGATCCGGGAATCCCTGATAACCAAAGAAATCAGCATTGGAGATTATGTGCTTACCGGCGGGGAATTAGCTGCTGCGGTTATTGTAGATGGTATAGTCAGGCTGATTCCCGGCGTGTTGTCTGATGAAACCTCTGCCTTGAGCGATTCATTCCAGGATAAATTATTGTCTCCGCCGGTATATACGAGACCTGCAGAGTATCGGGGAATGAAAGTTCCTGGTGTGTTAACCAGCGGAAATTTTAAACTGATTGATGAGTGGAAAGAAAAACAAGCGTACGAACGAACAAAGAAGTTGCGGCCTGAACTTTTAAAAGATAAGGAAAACGATGGGTAAAATCAGTTTGTTGCAGGCGGAAAACATCAGTAAACGTTACGGTGATTTGTTACTTTTTGAAGGTATTTCCCTGAGTATCGGCGAGGGGGATAAAATGGCATTGATAGCCAAAAACGGAACTGGTAAATCAACGCTTTTGGAAATTCTGGCAGGTAAAGAAACACCGGATTCCGGGAAAATTAGCTCCAAAAATGATCTTCGGCTGGGGTATTTATCCCAGGAAATCAGGTTGGATGAAAACAAATCTGTCATGGATGCTATATTTAGCCTTGATTCTCCGACAATGAATGCTGTACGTGAATACCGGGAATGCATCAGGAAAGACAATCATGATGGTTTACAGCATTGTATCAATAAGATGGACAGTTTAGGTGCATGGGAGACCGAATTAAGGGTTAAGCAGGTGCTTACAAATCTAAAAATCACAGAGACGCAGGCACGCGTAGGGTTGTTGAGTGGTGGAGAGCAAAAGCGTGTGGCGCTGGCAGCGGTATTGCTTGAAGAACCTGATTTATTGTTGTTGGATGAGCCTACAAACCACCTTGATCACAACATGATTGAATGGTTGGAGCGTTATTTGCTAAAATCCAGTAAAACCCTGTTTATGGTTACGCATGACAGGTATTTTCTTGACCGGATATGCAATACAATACTTGAACTTGAAGATAATCAGTTGTATCAATACCATGAAAATTATTCAGGTTATTTGCATAAAAGAAGGGAAAGAAAAATGACCGAATCTGCCCGGGTGACGAAAGCAACGAATTTATTGCGGGTTGAGGAAGAATGGATGCGGCGAATGCCAAAAGCCAGGGGGACGAAGGCAAAATACCGGATACAAAATTATCATGACCTTAAAAAGAAAGCACAGGCCAGCCATGACCTATCCCTGCAAATAAATGTCCCAGGCGTCAGGCTGGGGAAAAAAGCGTTTGAATTGCATCATGTTACAAAACGGTATGGTAATAATGTCCTGTTTAAGGATTTTGACTATAAGTTTGTTCCCGGGGAGAAAGTTGGTATAACAGGCGATAATGGTACAGGAAAAACAACATTGCTGGAAATGCTTGTTGGGAGCGTAAAGCCTGATTCCGGACGTATAGAAAAAGGGGCAACGGTAAAGGTCGGTTACTACAGGCAGCAAGGGATTTCATTCAAAGGCGATGAACGTGTTATAGACGCAATTACTAATATAGCTGAGGTTGTGGATTTAGGTTCTGATGGAAAATATACAGCACAACAATTCTTGCAATATTTTTTATTTCCGGTAAAAAAACAACAACAAACCATATCCAGTTTGAGTGGTGGTGAAAAAAGACGTTTGTATTTGTGTTCAGTGTTGATACGGAGGCCAAATTTTCTGATCCTCGATGAGCCAACCAATGATCTCGATATCATAACTTTACAGGTTCTTGAGTCTTATTTATCCGGATTTGATGGTTGTGTGGTTGTTGTTTCCCATGACCGGTTCTTTATGGATAAGGTTGTGGATCATTTGTTTGTTTTTGAAGGAAATGGTAATATCCGGAATTTTCCCGGGAATTATTCAGATTACAGAGAACAGGTTAGGCGTGCGGAAAAAGTACAACGGCATCGTTCATCAGCAAAACAACAAAACCTTGCACCGAAACAGTCACAAAAAAGGAAAGAGGAGTACAAACATCGTTTGTCATACAAAGAAAAACGTGAATTTGAAACTTTAGAAAAAGAAATTGAAGCATTGAACAAGCGTAAGGCGGAATTGGAAACTATATTAAGCCAGGGAAGTAGTGATGCTGAAAAATTGACGGAAGTAACGCATGAATATGCCGATTTGAAGGAAAAGCTGGATGAGAAAGAAATGAGGTGGCTGGAGTTGGATAGCAGGGGGTGATTTTGAGATGGAGTGATTGAGAGATTGAGAGAGGGAGTGATTGTGCACTGTAGATACGATTTATCGCATTCCGAATCAGTGCAACAATCTGATAAATTGGTGATGGAGAGATTGCACGATGCGGTGAAGGAACAACGGAGAGAGGGTGATATTACGTATTAATACGTATTTATATAAGCGTTATTCCATTTTGACCCTAATGCATATATAATTACATTTGCAGGTTTATAAGAAGTTTAATCTGTTGATTTTAAAAATGCATATTAACTAAATACCAATTGAAATTATGGGAGATATATTCAGTAAAATAAGAAAAGAAAAGGGGCCGTTAGGTCAGTATCAACAAAAAGCACATGGTTATTTTACCTTTCCTAAACTTGAGGGAGAGATAAAACCACGTATGAATTTTAACGGGAAAGAGGTGCTGACATGGAGTTTGAACAACTACCTTGGTCTTGCCAATCATCCTGAAGTAAGAAAAGCAGATGCAGAGGCTGCAGAGGAATACGGAATGGCTTATCCTATGGGTGCCCGGATGATGTCAGGACAAACAAAACACCATGAAGAGCTGGAGCGGCGTCTGGCGGATTTTGTAAACAAAGAAGATGCTTTTTTGCTGAATTACGGCTACCAGGGAATGGTGTCAATCATTGACTCGCTTGTTGACCGTCGTGATGTAATCGTATATGATTCCGAATCACATGCATGTATTTTGGATGGCATGCGTTTACACATGGGAAAACGTTTTGTGTTTCCTCATAATGATACCGGGAATCTGGCCAAACAATTGGGGAGAGCCGGTGTTATTGCTGAAAGGCAAGGCGGAGGTGTGCTGGTGATTACTGAAGGCGTTTTTGGAATGGCTGGAGATCTGGGGTACTTACATGAAATTGTTAAACTCAAAGAAAAGCATAATTTCCGTTTGCTCGTTGATGACGCTCATGGTTTTGGAACGATGGGTGAAACCGGAGCAGGCACAGGGGAACATTATGGTGTGCAAGACGGCATAGATGTTTATTTTTCCACTTTTGCAAAATCCATGGCAGGCATAGGGGCATTTGTTGCTGCCGGGAAGGATATCGTGGATTTTCTCCGTTATAACATGCGTTCACAAACCTTTGCAAAATCATTGCCTATGCCAATGGTAATTGGTGCCATGAAACGCCTTGAGTTGCTAAAGAATGATCCATCGCATAAAGCCAATTTGTGGAAAATTGCAAAGGCACTGCAAAATGGGTTAAAAGAGCGAGGTTTTAACATTGGTAAAACAGAATCACCTGTGACACCTGTATATTTTGACGGTGGTGTTATTGAAGGCACAAACGCTGTGGTTGACCTTCGTGAAAATTTCAATATTTTTTGTTCAATTGTTGTATATCCGGTGGTTCCGAAAGGCACTATTATGTTGAGGCTTATACCAACCGCAGTTCATACACTGGGTGATGTTAAGGAAACGCTGGAAGCATTTTCAAAAATCAGGGATAAGCTTGCAGCCGGGGAATACAAAAAAGGAGAAATGAAAAACATGTCAATGGAATAAAATGAGCATCATGAAAAACAATAAGTTTAAATTAAAATGTGTTAAATGCGGACAGGTGTATGATGGTTTTTCAGGATGGTTTGCTGTGAATCAGGTATGTGCACAGTGCGGCAGCAAACATGTTGAAGCGGAGTATGGTGTTGATTATTCCACAATAAAAAAATACATAAATACCTCTGATCCTGTGAAGTCATTCTGGCACTATTTTGATTATTTGCCATTGATCTCAAGGGATAATATTATCAGTTTTGGCGAAGGAGCTATCCCGGTAGAAAGGTGGACATTCCTGGAAGATTTTGCCAAAGAAGAATATGGCCTGCATAATGAAGTGTGGGTATATAGAAACGACAAAAATGGTGGGACAGGCACCTTTAAGGATATTGGGGCCAGTTTGGCAGCCAGTATTTTAAAGGAACAAGGCATTAAAAATTATGTTGTTGCCAGTACAGGTAACACCGCCACAGCATTTGCCCGGTATATGTCGAAGGCCGGTATCAATACATATATCTTTATGCCGGTTGATGCCCTGAAAGCTTCTGAGTCAGAAATCAATGTTTATGGGCAAAAAGTCTTTCGTGTTCAGGGAGATTATGCTGAAGCCAAAGAAATTGCCGCATCTTTTGCCAAAAACCATGGGTTTTTAATGACTGGGGGCAATATGGATCCGCTGCGCGTGGAGTCCAAGAAAACCATGGTATTTGAGTGGTTACGCCAGATGGGTAAATTACCGGATGTATATGTTCAGGCACTGTCCGGTGGCACTGGCCCGATTGCCATAGATAAAGCGTTGCGGGATTTGAAAGATACAGAATATTCCAGGCCATTACCCCGTCAGATATTGGTACAACCCGACAAATGTCCGCCTATGGCGTTGGCCTGGGAACAAGCTGTAAAAAATAATTTCTCTGAGGGATGGGATACTGATTTTCCGGTTATTGAAAATCCGCAAACAAGTGTACCAACATTAGCAACAGGAAAACCGGGGACATATCCTTTAATATCCCATTTGGTAAAGGATTCAAATGGGAGTATTATACAGATGAAGGAAGAAAAAATCAATGATATTGCCAGGTGGATGGCTTACGAAACAAGCATTCCTATGGGTCCTGCTTCGGCTGTTTGCATGGGAGGATTTTTAAATGCGTTGAAACAGGGATTGATCAAAGATGGAGAATCTGTCCTGGTAAATACCGGAGAAGGAGTAACACGTGCACCGGATTTTATGGAAGAACTGATTTATGTAACGGATAATGTTTATTCTGCAGATGACTGTAAGTTGCATGACAGGAAAGGATTGAAGGAGGAGTTGAGGAGTAGGGTGATCGGTAATCGGTAATCTGTGATCGGTGATCAGTGCTCACCCCCGGAAAACAGGGGAACTTCAAAAAAGATAACTTAAATTTGTCTATGGAAATATAGCACATATGAAGTTCAAAAACCTGTCCGGCGTAGCTCAGCGAAGAC
>CAZGPW010000216.1:0-2424 GCA_964527535.1 uncultured Bacteroidales bacterium | reverse complement strand
CAAAGTGCATGCCGTGGAAAATGTCATGAATTACACGGATGCCATCAGCGAAAATCAGCAAAACATCAGCTACACATCTTTCCACAAGGCAAGTGAAATACAGGAAGGCGATCACCGGCTTGAATTTCAGTATGGCCCGGAAAATGCCAGAAAAGTAACCCGCCTTTATGACGATGACAATGACCAGCTCATCAAAACCCGTATTTATGCCGGCAATTATGAAAAAGAAATCCTGGCGGATGGTACGGTCAGGGAATACAATTACATCAGCGGCCCGGCAGGCCTTATTGCCGTTTACATAGTGGAAAACGGCACCGGCACATTATATTACACCGTCACCGACCACCTCGGCAGCATAGTCCAGCTCATTGATGAGAATGGTACTGTAATTGATGAAACCAATTACGGCCCCTGGGGCAGATACAGAAACCCCATCACCTGGGAATATGATAATACGGCAGAATTGACTGAATTGCATCGTGGATATACAGGGCATGTTCAGCGAAACACTGTTTTTGAAAGCGAAGCGCATCAAAAACAGATTGTTGAGCAAATCCCGATGACAATCGGGAAGATGTTACCGGAGTTTGATTTAATCCATATGAATGGTAGAATGTACAGCCTGTCCCGATTTTATATCGGGAACCCTGCCCTCGCCCGCATGCTCTCACCGGATAATTATGTACAGGACCCGGAAAACCCCCAAAACTACAACCGCTACGCCTATTGCTACAACAACCCGCTGAAATATACGGATCCGGATGGGGAGTTGCCATTTTTGATACCAGTTGCAATTGGTGCAGCAGCTGGGTATTATTTTGGTTCTTCCATGTATATGGATAATTACAATATTTTTAATGAAAGCTGGTGGCAAGGACAAGATGAAGCATGGAAAGCAGGCGTATCTGGTGCCATAGTAGGTGGAGCCATTGGATTAGGATTTTCTGCGGCATTTGGCCAAACTCTTGGAATAACCGGAATGTCTGTAGGTACATCAGGGGGAATTGCAGGTAGTGGTGCCACGACACCATTGTGGAATATTACAAGTAATGCTTTCATCACAGGTTCAATAAATACATTAGCTACAGGACTTCAAACAGATTGGGATCCAGACCAGATGTACAAAAGTGGACTTGTAGGTATGGCAGCAGGTGCAATAGGAGGTTCTATTGCAAGTGGAAAGGGTTTTAATCCAGTTTCCAAAAATAAAGTAATGACAATGCAAGGAATTAAAACTCAAAATTATTTCACTAATATATTGAGTGGTGCTGGTGATCGCATGATTAGTAGCATGGATGCTGATCTTTCAACCAAGGATGTCATTAAAAATACCTTTCTGGGCGGAATAGAAGGAGCAATTGCTGCCAGGATGTTTTCATCTGATAAAATGCTAAATTTTGGACGTAGTATTAATGAATTAAATAATCCTATTTTTGGCAGATATTTCTCAGGTTTTATAAGCAATAGCATGACAGCCAACCCTGGTGCATCACTAATGGCTGCACGTATCTATGGCTCAGTATATCCAACATGGAAGTTAGGTCAAATGAATAATAGCCTTTATACTTCAATTTCTACCACTTTAGCATTTAGTCCGTTTTTTTATATTGGATTAAGTAAAGTTCAAAAAGAACTTGTTGGTACAAATTATCCTTATGCTTATGACATTTTTGATCCTAATTACTGATAATAATAACTAAACTATAGAATAGATGACCCGTAAAGTATGTATGATAATAGTTTCATGTATCATGGCATCTTGTGGTGCTGGTTATCAAATTACTGTTCAAGATGATGGTTCTGCATCAGTAAATATAGAAAATCATCCTAACTTAAAAAATAAAAGGTATTCTCGTTCTGATGTAATTTCCAAAATTGATACTACTAAAGAAGGTCGGGTAACCATTGAAATCAGCAATATTGATTCTCTGGGCAACTATTTACCGTTGCACCCACCAGGTTTTTTTCGTTTTAATATGGAGGAAAACACTTTTAAAATTAAAGATGGTTATACAGATCCGTTTTCTTTTAATCATTGGTCTTGCTGTGGTATATCTATTATTATTGAATTTGAAAATGACATAAAAAGAATTGAATCACCGAATAGGCTGCCAAGGCAAAAAGACAAAAGAACAGTTTTGATAAGAAAAACACGCAGACAATTCATTAAAGGTAAAAAGAAAATTGATGTGAAAATTATTCTTGAGGATTCAAATAATTAATGAAATCAAAATAAAATAATTAAGAACCCCAATGCCTCTGCAGCAACACACCCCCACCACCCAAAACCTTACCAACAAATTTCGCCCGGATCTTGAAACAAATTACACCTACGATGCGTTTAACAGAATATCGGACATCATAACCGGAAACCAATTTAGTATGCACTACCAGTGGGAAGCAAGTACAGGCAACCTCGTATCC